>NZ_BDIR01000004.1 GCF_001895145.1 Arcobacter sp. LA11
TAATAATATAACATTAACAGTAGATGAAACTGAAGGAGTGGATTCTCCAGCAGATGATAATGGAGATAGATCTTCAAAAGCAGATTTCTCAAGCCTATTCTCAACAGTTTTAGTTGGTGGAGTATCAACAGCAAACTATGGAACAGATGGAGCAGGAAGTGTATCTTATTCATTAAGCTTAACTAACTCAGCAGGAACAATTTTAACACTTGGGTCAGGATTATATGCACTAGATGCAACTGATACAGTTACTACAGATGGTGATGAAATCGGACAAGGTGATGAAATCATTATGTCTGTAAATGCATCAGGAGTTATCGAAGGTAAAGCAAATGGTGAAGTTTATTTTACAATCAGTACAGATGCAAATGGAGTAGTAACATTTACTCAAACTAAAAATATTTGGCATGATGATACAAGTGATCATAATGATGCAGAAGGTATTGCATTATCTAAATTAGCTAATGAAGATGTATCAATAGTATTAACACAAACAGTAACAGATGCAGATGGAGATACAGATACAGCATCAGTTAAATTAGTGTCAAGTGAAGATACAGAAGATGTAGCACAATTTAATATCTTAGATGATGGACCAAGTGCAAATATGTTAAAAGGTGATGACTCAAAAGTTATTTTAAAAACAGATGATATAGATACAAAAGGTGCTGCTTCTGATACAGATGTAACAACAGCTAGCTTTAGTGGAGTATTCAGTGTTTCTCCAACTTCTGGTTATGGAACAGATGGGGCAGGTAAAACTGAGATAGAATATAAATTAGAAGCTGTAGACGGAACAGATTCAGGATTAACAAGTCAAGGTGTAGCAATTACTCTTAGTCTTGTAAATGGGGAAGTAGTAGGAACTGCTGGTTCAATAGAAGTATTTACAGTTTCTGTAAATAAAACTACAGGACAAGTAACACTTACTCAAAATGAACCAATTGATCATGTAGATGAAAATGCAGATGGTGATGCAACAAACAACGATGCGAATCTTGCAACATTAACTGATAACTTAATTAAACTTAGTGCAACAGTTGAAATTACAGATGCAGATGGAGATACTGCAAGTGATACAGAAACAGTAAATATTGGATCAAATCTTAAATTTACAGATGATACACCAAGTGCGAGTGACACTGATTTAGATGTGAAATTAGATGTAGATCCAGTAATTACAAACTTAACAATCGTACTTGATATTTCAGGAAGTATGTCAGGACAAAAACTTGAGATTCAAAAAACAGCTGCACAAAATTTAATTGAAGAGTATTCAAAACTTGGACAAGTAAATGTTAAAATTGTAACATTTAATGCAGGTTCTTCAAGTGAAGCTTGGATAACAAATGATGTTCAAGGTGCAAAAGATGCAATCACAAATATTACAACTGCAAGTGGAAATACAAACTATGAAGCAGCTTTAGATGAAGTAATGACTAGTTATGATACGGTAGGCGATCCAGAGCCATCTTCAACTCAAGATGTATTCTACTTCTTATCAGATGGAGTACCAACAGTAGGTGATGCTGATAATAATATTAATGCTTGGAAAGATTTTGCAAATGCAGAGTTTGATGATGTATTTGTAATTGGAATGGGTGCAAATGCTGATTTAGATGGAAATGATAGAGGGAGTTTAGAAGATATTACAAATGTAGTTGGTGATGCAGATACTACAGGACATCCAGCTGTAAAAGTAATTGACTTCTCTGATTTATCAGATACATTAATTTCAACAGTAAATACAAATGTAACAGTTATTCACACTGGTGGAACAAATACATTAGATTATGATTTTGGAGCTGATGGACCAGCTGATGGAACAGGAATTAATCCAGATGCAGATAAGTTATCATTTGTATGGGGAACAGCAACTGGAACAGATTCAAATGGAGCTGCTTTAACATTAACATGGGAAGTTTCTTCAGATGGTAAAACATTAATTGGTAAAGATGGAACAGATACAGTTATTAAGATAGAAGCAAACTTAAGTACTAAAACTTATGATATTGTAGAGATTTCTCCTACTTTAGATATTGCGACATTAGAGATTCCATTTACTGTAACAGATGCAGATGGAGATAGTACTACTTCAAAAGTTACTATTGATATCGTACCTGATGGTAATCCAGAAATTATTGGAGATAAAAATACAGTATATGAAAAAGGATTAGATGATCCAATTGATAATAGTGAAAAAGATACAGGAGTAGTTAAAGTTAAATCTCCAGATGGTATTGCAACTATTACAATCGGTGGAGTTGTATTCACAGAAGCAGAACTTCTTGCTACAAATACAACGCCATCAAGTCCAATTGATACTGTTGAAGGTCTAATGGTTATTACTGGTTATGACAAAGCATTAGGTGAAGTTTCTTATGAATATACATTAAAAGATAATTTACCTCATACAACTGCACCAGGACAAATAATTGTAGATACTATTAGTTTAGAAATAAAAGATCCAGATGGAGATACAAGTACTGGAACAGTTATTGTTGATATTATAGATGATGTACCTACAGTAGATGTGACTAAAACAAATGCAATAGAGCCAACATTAACAGTAGATGAGACAGACTTAACAGTAGATGCTAAAGCAAGTTTTGCAGGAATGTTTACTTCAACAGAAGATGCAGGAGCAGATGGAAAAGATGCTTCAAAATCAAGTACTGAATATACATTAGATGTAAAAGCAGTAAATGCAGATACAGGATTAGTAGATATTGCAACAGGTGAAAAAGTTGTATTAACAGAAAATGCATCAGGAGTAGTAGAAGGTAGAACAGAAACTACAGGTGAATTAGTATTTACAGTATCTGTAAATGAAACAACTGGTGAAGTTACACTTGATCAAAAAAGAGCATTAACTCATCCAGATGCAACAAATCCAGATGATGAAGTAAGTTTAACAGCAGATGATTTAGTTACATTAACAAGAACAGATGTATTAACAGATAATGATGGTGATAAAGCTACAGATTCTGAAAGTATTGATATTGGTAAGAACTTATTATTTAAAGATGATGGACCAGCAGTAGATGTGACTAAAACAAATGCAATAGAGCCAACATTAACAGTAGATGAGACAGACTTAACAGTAGATGCTAAAGCTAATTTTGCAGCAATGTTTACTTCAACAGAAGATGCAGGAGCAGATGGAAAAGATGCTTCAAAATCAAGTACTGAATATACATTAGATGTAAAAGCAGCAAATGCAGATACAGGATTAGTAGATATTGCAACAGGTGAAAAAGTATTATTAACTGAAACAGTATCAGGAGTAGTAGAAGGAAGAACAGAAACTACAGGTGAATTAGTATTTACAGTGTCTGTAGATGCTACAACTGGTGAAGTAACACTTGATCAAAAAAGAGCATTAACTCATCCAGATGCAACAAATCCAGATGATGAAGTAAGTTTAACAGCAGATGATTTAGTTACATTAACAAGAACAGATGTATTAACAGATAATGATGGTGATAAAGCTACAGATTCTGAAAGTATTGATATTGGTAAGAACTTATTATTTAAAGATGATGGACCAGCAGTAGATGTTAAGAAAACAAATATTACTGAACCAACATTAACAGTAGATGAGACAAACTTAACAGTAGATGCTAAAGCTAATTTTGCAGGAATGTTTACTGTAATGAGTTCTGATGCAGGAGCTGATGGTGAAGATACATCAAAATCAAGTACTAAATATACACTAGATGTTAAAGCAAATGGAGCAGATAGTGGATTAGTCGATGTTGCAACAGGTGAAAAAGTTGTATTAACAGAAAATGCATCAGGAGTAATTGAAGGTAGAACAGAAACTGGTGGTGTATTAGTATTTACTGTATCTGTAAATGAAACTACAGCAGAAGTAACACTTGATCAACAAAGAGCATTAAAACATCCAGATGCAACAAATCCAGATGATGAAGTAAGTTTACAAGCAGATGATTTAGTAACATTAACTAGAACAGATGTATTAACAGATAATGATGGTGATAAAGCAGAAGATAGTGCTACATTAGACATTGGTAAAAATCTAGTATTTAAAGATGATGGACCAACAGTAGATATTTATTCTAAAAATGAAGAACAAGTTATTTTAAGAACAGATGATGTAGATACTAAAGGTACTGCTTCTGATACTGCTTCATCAACATATAATTTTGGTGCAACGTTTATCCAAACTTTACCTTCAGGTCAAACTGCGGGAGAAGATGGATTAGCAAAAGCAGAAACAGAATATAAATTAGAAGCTGTAAATGGAACAGATTCAGGATTAACAAGTCAAGGTGTAGCAATTACTCTTAGTCTTGTGAATGGTGAAGTAATAGGAACTGCTGGTTCAACAGAAGTATTTAAAGTATCTGTTGATGCAAATGGTGTTGTAACACTTAAACAAAGTGAAACAATTGACCATGTAGATGAAAATGCAGATGGTGATGCAACAAACAATGATGCGAATCTTGCAACATTAGTTGATGACTTAATTAAATTAAGTGCGACAGTAACTATTACAGATAAAGATGGTGATACAGCTAGTGATACAGAAACAATAAATATAGGTAGTAATCTTCAATTTACTGATGATACACCTGATGCAAGTTCTACAGATTTAGATGTTAAAGTAAATGTAGATCCAATTATTACAAACTTAACAGTAGTATTAGATATTTCAGGAAGTATGCAGGGGCAAAATCTTGAAATCCAAAAAACTGCAGCACAAAATTTAATAGAAGAGTATTCGAAACTTGGACAAGTAAATGTTAAAATTGTAACATTTAATGCAGGTTCATCAAGTGAAGCTTGGATTTCAAACGATGTTCAAGGTGCTAAAGATGCAATTGATAATATTACAACTGCAAGTGGAAGTACAAACTATGAAGCAGCATTACAAGAAGTAATGGATACATATGATACAGCAGGTGATCCAGAGCCATCATCAACTCAAGATGTATTCTATTTCTTATCTGATGGAGTTCCAACTTCAGGAGATGCTGATAATAATATCAATGCTTGGAAAGATTTTGCAAATGCAGAATTTGATGATGTATTTGTAATTGGAATGGGAGCAAATGCAGATCTAGATGGAAATGATAGAGGAAGTTTAGAAGATATTACAAATGTAGTTGGTGATGCTGATACTACAGGACATCCAGCTCAAAAAGTGATTGACTTCTCTGATTTATCAGATACATTGATTTCAACAGTAAATACAAATGTAACGGTAACACATACTGGTGGAACAAATACACTAGATTATGACTTTGGTGCAGATGGTCCAGCTGATGGAACGGGCATTAACCCAGATGCAGATAAATTATCATTTGTATGGGGAACAGCAACTGGTACAGATTCAAATGGAGCTGCTTTAACTTTAACTTGGGAAGTTTCTTCTGATGGTAAAACATTAATTGGTAAAGATGGAACAGATGTAGTCATTAAAATAGAAGCGGATTTAACTACTAAAACTTATGATATCACTGAGATTTCTCCTACTTTAGATGTAGCAACATTGGATATTCCATTTACTGTAACTGATGCAGATGGAGATAGTACTTCTTCAAATGTTACTATTGATATTACAACAGATAGTAACCCAACAGTTCTTGGTGATACAAACACTGTATATGAAAAAGGTTTAGATAATCCAAGTGATGATAGTGAAATTGCAATAGGTAAGTTTAAAGTTACTTCTCCTGATGGTATAGCAACTGTTACAATAGGTACAGTTGTATTTACAGAAGCAGAACTTCTTGCTACAAATACAACACCATCAAGCCCAATAGATACAGTTGAAGGTAATCTTGTAATTACAGGATATGATCAAACAACAGGTGAGGTAAGTTATGAATATACATTAAAAGATAACTTAGATCATACAACGGCACCAGGTGTTGAAATCATTGATAATATTAATTTAGAATTGAAAGATTCTGATGGAGATATTACTAATGGTTCATTAAAAATTAAAATTATTGATGATACGCCAGATGCTAAAGCAGATGAAAATTCTATAGATGAAAATAGCTTAACTGTAAGTGGTAATGTAGTTACTGGTGGTTCTGCAAATGATGTTGCAGATGACAGTGGTGCTGATAAACATGGTGTAAATGATACTGTGGTTGTTGGTGTAGAATTTGGAGGTACTGCTGGTACAGTTGGAAGTGAAATTCAAGGTTTATATGGAAAGCTTATCTTAAATGATGATGGTAGTTATACATATGAATTAGATAATACGAACCCAACTGTGGATGCATTAACTGATGGAGATAAACTAGAAGAAGTATTTAACTATACAATTGAAGATAAAGATGGAGACCAAGATAGTACAACTTTAAAAATTACTATTAATGGTAAAACAGATGCTTTATCTATTGATGTTGAGAATACACAAGTAGATGAAGACTTTATCCCTAATGTAGGAAATCAAACTGACCCAGATACTGATGCTGTAGCAAATCAAAATGTTGATACAGGAGATATTACTACTGTAGGTGCAGATACTATTACATTTAAAGACGGACAAACTACGACTTTAACTTCTGAAGGTGATTCAATAGATTTAGTTTATAGTAACTCTGACAAAACTATAACTGGTATGGCAAATGGTGAAGCAGTATTTGTAGCAACAATCGCTGCTGATGGGAAATCTTATACTTTTGAACTAAAAGGACAAGTTGATCATCCAGTAATGAACTCAGAAGATACAGTTAATCTTCCATTAGTAATTGAAGTATCAAATTCTGAAAAAACAATTACTGATACATTGAATGTAACAATTGCAGATGATATTCCTTCTGCAGCTGATGCTTCTGCAACTATTGATTTAAACCCAGATCCTGTAAATCTTGTATTTACATTAGATGTATCTGGAAGTATGGGTGAAGAAGTAAGTGGTACTGGTAAAGATAGATTAACTATAGCAAAAGAAGCAATGGAAGATCTAGTTGCTGAATATAAAAACTTAGGACATGATGTTTTAGTTCAAGTTAATACATTTAGTACGACTGCAAGTGGAACTGGTGCTTGGATGACTGCATCTGAATTAGAAACATTCTTAAATACATTATCTGATGGTGGATGGACAAACTATGAAGATGCTCTTCAAACAACAGAAGCAAACTATAGTGTTTCTCCAAATGGTGGAAAAACTTATGCATACTTCTTATCTGATGGAAACCCAACAGTAGAAATGGATGATTCAACTACAACTCCTGATGATGTAACAGCTGGTGATACGCAAGATGGCATTGATGACTTTATTGATACTTCATATGAAAATAGTTGGAATGCATTTGTTAATAATCCAACAAATAACATTGCAGGTACATATGCTGTAGGAATTGGTACAAATGTAAGTACAACTTATCTTTCACAAGTTTCTTCAAATGTAATTGAAGTTGATAATCCAGCAGATCTTTCTGCTACATTACAAAATACAGTTGTATTTGAAACTGGAAGTTTAGACTTTGACTTTGGTGCAGATGGAGCAGCAGATGGAACTAATGTAAAACTTGATGGTGATAAATTAGCATTTACTTGGGAAACTCCAACAGCAACTGATGCAAACGGTGCTACAGTAGCTGTAGTATGGGTAGTTTCTTCAAATGGTAAAGTATTAACAGGTACGATTGCAGGTGAAACAGTAGTTAAACTAGAAGCAAAAGATATCTTATCAGATAATCCAAAATATGAAATTACACAATTAGATAAAGATAGTGGAATTGAAGATATTAAAGTACCATATACTGTAACTGATGGTGATGGTGATAGTGTAACAGCAAATCTAAATATTGATGTAGTTGTTCCTGTAAATGATACTCCAACAATTGATATTGCTGGACCAGTAGAAGTTGATGAAGATAAATTAATTGATACAGCTGATACTGATGGATATGCAAATAATGAAGTTGTTACTAAATCTTTAAATGTAGACTTTGGTAATGATGGAGCTGGAACTGTAGAATTTGTTTCAGGTCAAACAACTGATTTAACATCTCAAGGTAAAGATATAACTATCGAGTTAAGTAACAATGGTCAAACTATGACAGGTGTTTCTTCTGATGGTAGAGATGTATTTACTATTGAATTAGATGTTGCAAATGATACATATACTTATACATTACTAGATGTAGTTGATCATCCTCAAATGGATGTTGAAGATAGAATTGACAATAACACATTTGATATGCATTATGAAGTAAAAGTAACAGATTCAAATGGTGATTTTGAAACTGATTCTATAAAAGTTAAAATTGCTGATGATATTGCCGAATCTGATGATACTTGTTTAACTATTCATACAACTGCACTTGAAAATCCAGTTAATCTTGTATTTACAATAGATGTATCAGGAAGTATGGATAGCAATGTATCTAATGGAAATAGTAGATTAGATATTGCAACAGATGCAACTATAGATTTAATTAACGAATATGTAAATAACAACCAAGATGTTATGGTTCAAATTAACACATTTAGCACATCAGCAGAAAGTATCAATATTGCAGGTAATGCTGATGGTTGGATGACAGCTTCTCAAGCAATTACTTATTTAAATAGTTTAAATGATGGAGATGGATATACAAACTTTGAACATGCATTAGCTATTACAGAAGATAACTATGAAACAGGAACTGTTCCAAATCCAGGTGCAGAATCGTATATGTACTTCTTAACAGATGGTAATCCAAATAGAGGTATTAATCTAAATGGTGACGATGTAGAAGTTGATAGTAATGGAAATCCTGTTATTGTTAATCAAGGACCAATTGATGCAGCATCTCAAGCTAAATGGGAAGCATTTGCATCAACATTTGATGATGTATATGCAATTGATATTGGTGGAAGCATTGATACTGATAAGTTATCGCCAATAACATTAACTGATGATGCAGACCATATTTTAGATGTATCAGATATTAATAACTTACCTCAAGTTTTAGTTAATACTGCAACTCCAAAAGTATTTGAAGGTCAATTAGACTTTACATTTGGTGCAGATGGAGCAGCTGATGGTACAGGTGTAAAACTTGATGGCGATAAATTAGCATTTACTTGGAATACAAATGATATCAAAGTAAATGGTGTAACAAATGCAGCAATTATTTGGACTGTATCTGCAAATGGATTAGAAATTGTTGGTAAAGATGCATCAAATAAAGTTGTTGCTAAATTAGAAGCTCAAGATATTGAGACTAATAATCCAACTTATGAGATTAGTAAGTTAGCACCAAATTCAGGAATTGATAGTATTGAATTACCATTTACAGTAAGTGATGCTGATGGAGATACTGCAACTTCAAATGTAAAAGTTGTAATAGTAGAAACTGATTCATTATCTATTGATATTGAAATTGGTAATCCAACAGTTTGCCCTTCAAATTGTCCAGATCCATTAGGTATTTGGAAACTTGGAGATACAGTTGGCTCTACTAAATTAGATGACATCTCTACAAATGATAATGATGGTACATATTATGGTGGTTATAAATTAAATCAAGCGGGAATAGATGGAAGTAGTACAGCTACTCACTTCTGGAAATCAGGACAAGGGTATGGTGTAATTGACCATGATAATGCTTATGAAGTAGATAATGGTACTGTTTCATTTTGGTTTAGAGATACAGGACATATTGGTGATGCTGGATTGTTCTCAAAAGATTCATCAGGATATGATGATGGTGGACATTTAAATATTAAAACTTTAAGTGATGGAAGAATTGAAGTAAGATTACAAAGTGATAATAATGAATACTATGTAAGAACTGATGCAAATTCATTCCAATTAAATGAATGGCACCATGTATCATTTAGTTTTGGTTCAGAAGGAATGAAATTATACTTTGATGGTGTTTTAGTTGATACTAACTCTTATACTGGTGGTATTGCAAATAATGAAGAACCTATTACTTTAGGAATTGCACAAAATCAAAGTGGAGATCAAGTTGCAAATAACTTAACAAATCCATATTCTGGTGATATGGATGATGTATCATTATATGGTTGTGAATTAAGTGCAGATCAAATCCATACAATGTACACAACTAAAAATGATATCATTCAAAATACTGGTTCAACAGGATATACGTACCCTGTTACTATTGACGTTGATTTAATTGATACTGACAATAGTAGTGCAAATACTGTTTCTGATATTACATTATCAAATGTACCAAATGATGGTATTTTAAGTGCAGGTACTAAAAATGTAGATGGAACTTGGACATTAGATGATACACAGTTAACGGATTTAACATTAACTATGCCAGATGCAACTACGCCAGACTTTGATATTACTGCAACAGTTTCATTTACTAATAGTACAACAGGTGAAGATGTTATCGCTGTTGATAATTCAATTATCGAAAACTATGCAGCATCTGATGATGATACTATTGATTTAACATCTGCAATTAACAATAACAAAGCGGATGTAATTGATATGACAAACGGTGAATCAAATACACTTAAACTTGATCTTCAAGATATTGTAGATTTAGATGATAGTGCAAATGCAGAGAAAGAATTAAAAATCTTCGGTGAAGATGGAGATGAAATTGTTCTTGAAGGTGGAGATGCAGCTTGGGATAAAGCTGGAACAGAAACTATAAATGGTGAAACATTTAATGTTTACAAAGGTGGAACAGCTGGAACTTCAAATATCAAGGTATTAATTGATGAAGATGTTTCTGTAGACCCAGACCTTTAATATTTAATTTAAGAAGAAAAGGAGTTTTTCCTTTTCTCTTAAAATCTTTCTAATTTACTTCAAAAACTATTTAACAATTTTTAGCTATAATCGCAACAATATATAACACACACAATCCACAATAATTAGGAAAATTATGTCAAAACAACTTCTTCAAAAACAAGCAGATACAATTAGGTTTCTAGCTGCTGATATGGTTCAAAAAGCAAACTCAGGACATCCGGGTGCACCAATGGGAATGGCTGATATTGCAACAGTATTAAGTTCTCATTTAAACTTAAACCCTGCAAATGAAAAATGGCTAAATAGAGATAGACTTGTATTTAGTGGTGGACATGCTACTGGTTTAGTTTATTCTTTATTACATCTTTGGGGATTTAATGTAAGTTTACCTGATATGAGAGAATTTAGACAATTAAATTCTAAAACTCCAGGTCATCCTGAATATGGACATACTCATGGTATTGAAATTACAACTGGACCTTTAGGTCAAGGTATCTCAAATGCAGTTGGTTTTGCAATGGCTGCAAAATATGCACAAAACACTTTAGGTAAAGATGTTATCAATCACAAGGTATATTGTTTATGTGGAGATGGAGATTTACAAGAGGGAATCTCATATGAAGCTTGTGCAACAGCAGGGCATTTAAAATTAGATAACTTAGTAGTAATTTATGATTCTAATAATATTACAATTGAAGGTGATACATCTATTGCATGGAGCGAAAATGTTAAGAAAAGATTCCAAGCAATTGATTTTGAAGTATTTGAAATTGATGGACATAATTTTGATCAAATTGATAAAGCAATAGTTGCAGCAAAAGCTTCTTCTAAACCAGCACTAATTATTGCAAATACTGCAATTGGAAAAGGTGCTGCAAGTATGGAAGGAAGTCATCATACTCATGGTGCGCCATTAGGTGAAGATGAAATTAAAGCTTCGAAAATCAAAGCTGGTTTTGACCCTGAAGAAACATTTGCAGTTCCTTATGACATAAAAGGTGCATTTGATAAATTAATCAAAGGTGTTGAAGCAGAAAATGCATGGACAAATTCTTTAAGTGCTGAGTCAAAAGCAAAAATTGAAGAGTTACAAAACCCTGATTTTGACTCTATTGTTTATCCAGAGTTTGAAGCAGATTCATCTGTTGCAACAAGAGATTCAAATCATAAAATCTTAAATGCAATTGCAACTGCAATTCCTGGTTTCTTAGGTGGTTCAGCGGACCTTGCTCCATCAAATAAAACAGAACTAAAAGGTATGGGTGATTTTCCAAATGGAAAAAATATCCATTTTGGTATCAAAGAGCATGCAATGGCAGCAATGACAAATGCGATGAACTTATATGGACTATATAGAGTATTCTCTGCTACATTTTTTGTATTCTCAGATTATTTAAAACCAAGTGCAAGAATTGCAGCCTTAGCTTCTATTCCACAACATTTTGTTTGGACACATGATTCTATTGGTGTTGGTGAAGATGGACCAACTCATCAACCAATTGAACACTTATCTCAATTTAGAGCATTACCAAATTTCTATACATTTAGACCAGCTGATGCGACTGAAAATGTAGAGTCATGGAAAGTTGCATTAAAATTAAATGCTCCTTCTGCTTTTGTATGTTCTAGACAAGGTCTTAGAGTATTAAAAGATACTAAAGAAGTAGGAACTGTTGCAAATGGTGGATATTTAATTAAGAAAAGAGAAGGTGCTACAGTTACAATTATGGCATCTGGTTCTGAACTTATGTTAGCTATGCAATCAGCTTGTAAATTAGAAGATGCAGGAATTAAAGCAAATATTGTTTCTGTTCCTTGTTTTGACTTACTTGTTGAACAAGATAGAGAGTATATTGATTCTATTATTGATCCAAATACAAAAGTATTTGCAGTTGAAGCAGCACGTGGTATGGAATATTATAAATTTGCAGATGTAGTTTATGGTATGGATACATTTGGAGCTTCAGGTCCTGCTGGAGACTTATTTAAAGAGTTTGGATTTACTATTGAATCATTAGTAGAAAGAATTAAAAACGATTTATAGAATTAAAAATAAAAAAAGTAGAATAGAGTTTTCTTATTCTACTTTTTTTATAAATTATATATCAATATATCTTGATATATAAAAAGTATTCTGCTATACTTTTAAAAATCAAAGGAAAAATTATGGATATTTTTTTAAAATCTGTTTCTGCATTGAATGATGAGACTAGAGTAAAATTACTAAAATTTATAAATATTCATGGTAAATGTTGTGTATGTGATTTAGAACACTCTTTTGATATGATTCAATCAAGATTATCTAGACATCTAAAGATTTTAAAAGAAGCTGGGTTTTTAAGAGTTGATAGGGAAGGTCGTTGGGCTTATTATTCTGTTAGAACTCCTCTTGATGAATTTAGAACAGTATCAATTAAAGAAATTATGACTCTTGATATAGAGTTACCAAATATAATAAAGGCTTGTACTACAAAATGACAGAAACACTTTTTGTTTATGGAACATTAATGCCAAATTGTCCAAATGGACATGTTTTGGAAGAGGTTGTAGGTAAATTTGTACCAGCAACAGTAAAAGGAAAGCTTGTTCCAGTAGGTTGGTCAGCTTCTATGGGATATCCTGGAATAAAACTTGATGGAGAAGATACTGTACATGGTTATCTTTTTTATTCATCAAATTTGATAAATCATTGGGATAGATTAGATGAATTTGAAGGTGCTGAATTTCAACGATATCCAGTTACAGTAGAGCGTTATGATGAGCTTGATGTTGATACTTATATATATGTATTAAAAGCAAGTGTAGAAGAAGTAGAAGAGTAAGCAATAGCTTTCTCTTTTTTTGAAAGATATATCAATATATCTTGATTTATTAAAATGTAAAAGGAAAATATAGAATGATTTTAGCAAGTGGAATTTTTATTATTACACTTATTTTTGTGATTTGGCAACCACGAGATTTACAAATAGGAACAACAGCAGTAATTGGAGCAATTGTTGCGCTAATTGCTGGAGTTGTAAGTTTTTCAGATGTCCTGATTGTAACAGATATAGTTTGGGATGCAACTCTATCTTTTATAGGAATTATTATTTTATCTATGGTTTTAGATGAAATAGGCTTTTTTGAATGGGCAGCTCTTAAAATGGCAAAGTTCTCAAATGGTGATGGTTTGAGGATGTTTGTTTATTCTATTTTATTAGGAGCGTTTGTTTCAGCTTTATTTGCAAATGATGGTGCAGCACTAATATTAACACCAATTTTACTTGCTAAAATGAGAATATTAAATTTAAATATGAAGTCAATTATTGCTTTTTTATTAGCAGGTGGTTTTATTTCTGATAGTGCATCTTTACCACTTGTATTTTCAAATCTTACAAATATTGTAACTGCAAACTATTTTAATATAGGATTTGCAGATTATATTTCAAATATGATTATTCCATATATTGTTAGTGTATTTGCATCAATTGTTTTTTTATGGCTAATATTAAGAAAAGACATTCCAAAAAAAGTTGATATTTCTTTATTAAAAGAGCCAGAAAGTGCAATTAAAAATAAAACACTGTTTAATATATCTTGGGTATTTTTAGCTGTACTACTTGCCGGATATTTTGTAGGAGATGCATATGATTTACCTGTTGCTGTATTTGCACTTGGTGGTGGAGTTTTATTTTTAGTTATTGCAACACTATTTAAAACAGTAGAGCCTGTACATATTATAAAAGAGGCACCTTGGCAAGTTGTTTGGTTTAGTATTGGATTATATATAGTTGTATATGGATTAAAAAATGCAGGACTTACAGACTATTTAACAATTATATTAAAAGATCTAGCTACACGTGGGGATACAGTTGCAATAATTGGAACAGGATTCTTATCAGCCTTTTTATCAGCAATTATGAATAATATGCCAACAGTTATGATTATGGATATTGCTCTTGATAATATGGGTGATATACCAAATCAAACCTTAGCTTATGCAAATATTATTGGATGTAACTTAGGTCCTAAAATGACGCCATTTGGTTCTTTAGCAACTCTTCTATGGCTTCATGTTTTAGCTAAGAAAGGTGTAAATATTTCATTTGCACAATATAGTAAATTTGGTTTAATTATAACACCGCCTGTGTTATTAATTGTGTTATTAGCATTATAAAAAATTAAAAAGGAAAAAAATTATGAATGAAAATGGAATTTTACCTGAAGATAAAAAAGTTTTAATTTTATGTACAGGGAATAGTTGTAGAAGTATTATCGCTGAAGCTCAAATCAATGCTTTTATTGATGGTGTAAGTAGCCATAGTAGTGGTGTAAAAGCTAGTGGAAGAGTAAATTTAAATGCTAAAAAACTATTAGAACAAAAAAAGATTTGGAAAGATGAATATCATTCAAAAACTATTGATAAAGTAATAGATAATGAATATGATTTAGTAATAACAGTTTGTGATAATGCTAATGAAACTTGTCCAATGTTTCCTAAAGCTACAAAGGTTATTCACGTAGGTTTTGAAGATCCTGATGGAAAAGAGTTTGATGCATTTTTAAATACATATGATGAAATATATGAAACTTTATTACCAAGAGTTAAAGAAGAATTAGGTTTATAATGTTTATCTATTGGGAAAAATTTGTTGACTATTTGATTTACAGTTTAATAGGGCTAGATAAAACAACTCACTTAGCACAATCAATTCATTTTTTTATTTATGACACTGTAAAAATCTTTATTTTACTTATTGGTATTATTTATTTAGTAACATTTTTAAGAAGTTATTTCCCTGTTGAAAAAATAAGAGATTACTTGCAAGGGAAACATAAACTTTTAGGACATATCTTTGCGGCATTTTTTGGTATTCTAACACCTTTTTGTTCATGTAGTGCTATTCCACTTTTCTTAGGGTTTTTACAAGCTAGAATTCCTTTAGGAGTAACTTTTTCTTATTTAATATCTGCACCTTTAAGTGATGCAGTTGTAATTGCACTTCTTTTTTCTCTTTTTGGATATAAAATTACTTTATTATACATAGGGTGTACATTATTAATAGCAATTGTTGCAGGTTTAATAATAGGAAGTTTAGATCTAGAAAAAGAAGTATTAATAGATATAAAACCATCTTCTTGTTGTGGAAATAATACAAATGAAAAGAATAGTTTTAAAAATCATTTAAACGAAGCGTGGGAAGGAACAAAAGATATCTTTAATAAGATTTACCTTTATGTAATTGTAGGTATTGCAATAGGTGCATTTATTCATGGATATGTCCCTGCTGAAACGATTGCACATTATGCAGGAGGTAACTCTTGGTATGCACCTTTAATCGGTGTAGTTATGGGAATACCAATGTATTCAAGTGCCGCAGGAATGATTCCTCTTATAGAAGTACTTACTTCAAAAGGAATGTTATTAGGAACTGCTTTATCATTTATGATGGCAGTAGTAGCCCTAAGTTTACCAGAAGCTATGATTTTAAAAAGGGTAATGTCTTTAAAATTAATAAGTATATTTTTTGGTATAGTAGGAAGTGCTATTTTATTAGTAGGTTATATTTTTAACGCAATTTTATAAAAGGGTAAATTTATGAAAATAGAGATTTTAGGAACAGGTTGTAAAAAATGTGAAGCATTAACTGCAAATGCAAAAAAAGCTGTTGCCAATGCGGGTGTTTTTGCACAAGTTGAAAAAGTAGAAGATATGGTAAAGATTATGGAATATGGTGTTATGAATACTCCTGGTTTGGTAATAAATGGAGAAGTAAAATCTACAGGAAAACTTTTAAATAGTGAAGAAATAAAAGCATTTTTTTAATTTTAAAAAAGTAATTTTATTGCTCAAATTTTGCTACTTTTAGATATAGTTCGAGAAACATTATAAAGAGAAAATTTGAGTGAAAATAGATTAGGCCAAATATACGCAGTTTTAGCATTTTTATTTTGGGGAGCAATTGCCCCAATATATTTCAAACAAGTAGCATCAGTTGATCCTGTTGAAGTGTTGATTCATAGAATTATTTGGTCATGTATAATTTTAATACCACTTGTATTTATTACAAAACAATTTGATATTTTTAAGACTCTTATAAAAGATAGTAAAAAACTAAAATATTTAGCACTTTCAACTTTTTTTATCTCTATAAATTGGCTCGTATTTATCTGGGCTGTTGCAAATAATAGGATTATGGAAACTGCACTTGGATATTATATAAATCCCTTAGTAAATGTATTACTAGGATTTTTATTTTTTAGTGAAAGAATGACTAAAAACCAATATCTAGCTATTTTTATAGCTTTTCTAGCAGTTTTTTATCAGCTTATAACAATTGGTTCGATTCCTATTATTTCACTTATTTTGGCTTTTTCATTTGGTTTTTACGGAATGATTAGAAAAAAAATAAATGTAGGTTCAATTGTAGGCTTATTTGTAGAAACACTAATCTTGCTTCCTTTTGGATTAATCTATTTATATTATATTGTTTCAAATAATACAATCTCATTTTTAAACTCTACAGAATATATAAGTATTATGTTAAGTCTTGGTGGATTAATAACTATTATTCCTCTTCTTTTATTTAATGGTGCTGCAACTAGGATGAAACTAACTACTTTAGGCTTTTTCCAGTATATTGGACCTACTTGTGCTTTTTTACTAGCAGTGTTTATTTATAATGAAGAGTTTAATATGGACAAATTAATTACATTTTCGCTTATATGGATTGCTTTAGTGATTTTTTCACTTGATTCTTTACGAAAAAAAACTTCTAAATAATTACCAAATAGTTACAAAATTAAAAAGTAAAGAGTTGTACTCTTGACTTTTATTTATTTTTATTCTATAATTTCAAAAGTAAAGAGTTTGACTCTGTACTTTTAGTAAAAATTAGGAATTAAAAATGAAAATTATTGATGAAAAACCATATTATAAAATGAGTGAGTTAGTAGAAGAAACACAACTAAGTAACCACACAATTTCTTTTTATCATAAAAAAGGCTTACTTCCAAATACAGTAAATACTTCAAGAAATATGAAGTATTATCCAGAGATTACAATTACTGTATTAAATCTTATTAAATATTTCAAAGACAATCTTAGCTTTTCAATTGATTATATAAAAGAACTTTTTGATTATTATAAAATTGATTTTGATGATAGAGCTGAGCTTATTTTACAATCAATTCAAATGATTTCAAGTGAAATAAAAAATCCAGTATTTAAAAAAGATTTAGAAAAAGAACTTTTAGATGAAGCAATTAGACTTGATTTAGTAGATGATAGAGAAATATATTTTAAAACTGAAGTTGAAGTTTTAAAGGTATATAAAGAACTTAGAGCTTATGAAATTTCATCACAATTAATTGAAGAGTATGTACAAACAAGTAAAAAGCTTGCTTTATTAGAAAGAGAATTAAGTACAAAGGTTATTGAAAAAACTGGATACTTACCAGAAGTTTTAGTTCTTGATATTTTAAATTCTTTTAAACCTTATATTTTCAATCGTCATACGATTGAAGAATTTAAGAAGGATATATAATGCAAACTATAGATTTTCACTCTCATTTATTAAGTCCAAATGTCTCTTTTTCAAGACTATATGACAAAGTGGCACTTTCAATTTTTGCAAAAAAACTTGGGGTTGATAAAGATGATTTATTAAATAGAAAATACGATGCTTTTGTTGATGCTTATATAAATAATATTAAAACATCTAATTATGTAAAAAAATCTGTTGTTCTTCCTGTTGATGCAAAAATTGACTTAAGAGGAAAAGAGATTTCAAGAGATAAAACTGTTTGTTCTTCAAATGAAGATGTTTTAAGAGAGTACAAAAAATATCCAAATGAAATTATTCCATTTTTTTCAGTTAACCCAAATAGAGAGGATGCTTTAGATTTAATTGATAAATATGCACAAGAAGGTTTTAAAGGCGCAAAATTTTTACAAAACTATTGGGATATTGATATAAATGATAAAAGATATGTTCCTTATTTTGAGAAAATAAAATCTTATGATTTACCTATTATTATCCATACAGGAGGAGAACATGCTATTGAATCAAATCCAATGTATGAAAAAGTTGAAGTTGCAAATGGTGCAATAGAAGTTGGATGTAAAGTTGTTCTTGCACATTTTGGTGTAAATATGATTATGAATCAAGAGTTATCAAAACTTCATCATAATTTCTCTTTTGAAACTTCAAAGTTTGGAGAGGATTATTTCAAAACTATTGAGTATTTAGAAAAACACGAAAATGTATATGCTGACCTTTCAGCAATTGTTGCATTTTTTAGAACAAAGGTTGTAGAGGATTTAGCCAAAAATCAAAAACATATACATGATAAACTTTTGTTTGGTACAGATTATCCTGTTCCCTTTTCAATTATGTTTTCATACAATTCTTTAGGGTTAAAGAAAAGATTAGAGTTAGAAAAAATAGAAAACCCACTTGATAGATATATTGCCTTCTTTAATGAATACTTTGAAGAAGATTCACCTATTTATACAAACTGGCAAAAATTAATAAAGGAATAAAAGATGGAAAAGTTATCAAATTTATTAGTAATAAAATTAGCATTTTTATTTGTAGTGTTTTGTAATGCAGTTGTAGATGTATCTCATAAAGTACTTTTACAAAATATTGCATTTAAAATTTTTGATGGAAGTGAACAAGTAGTATGGATATCTATTATCAATGCAATGATAATTATTCCTTTTTTACTGTTATTTACTGTAAGTGGATATTTATCAGATAAATATAATAAAAAAGATATTTTAGTTTATGGTGCTGTGTCATCATTTATTTTATCTGTTCTTATGATATTTTCATATCTTTCTGGAAACTTCTATTTAACAATGTTTAACTTAATATTACTTGCTGTTCAAAGTGCTATATATTCTCCTGCAAAATTTGGAATTATTTTAGATGTTTGGGGGAAAAAGAATTTAGCAAAGGGAAATTCAGCACTTCAATCCGTATCTATTATTGCAATTTTATTTGCAATTGCAAGTGGATCTTTAATTTTTGAAAATTTTTATGATGCAAATAATTTAAGTGTTTTAACTACAAAAGAGGCTTTACTTGATGCAATATTACCTTTGACATATTATATTGTTCCTGTGGCATTTTTAGAAATGTTAGTTTCTATTTTTGTTTTAAAGAAATTAAAAACTTCATATAACTCAAACGATAAGCTTGAATTAGATAAAAAAGAATTAATGAAAGGAAAACTTTTAGGTAAAAATATTAAAACAATTTATTCAAATAATATCATCTTTTTATCTGTAATTGGCTTATCAGTTTTTTGGGCAATATCTCAAGGTCTTATGGCAGTTTTTCCATCTTTTGCAAAACAGTATTTAGGAATAAATGATGTCTTTGTTATAAATGGTGTGATTGCAGCTTCAGGTATTGGTATTGCTATTGGTTCAATTATTTATTCAAGAATATCAAAACACTATATAGAAATAGGAACTATTCCTTTAGCAGCTATTGGTATGGCAGTTATGATTTATATCTCGACAGTAGTACAGAGTGCATTTTTACTTGGAGCTACATTTTTAGTCTTTGGTATTTTTGGTGGTTTATTTGTAGTTCCCTTGAATTCACTTATTCAATTTAATGCAAAGAAAAAGATACTAGGTACAGTTTTAGCAGGAAATAATTGGTTTCATTCTTTAGCAATGTTTGCTATGCTAATGCTTACAACTGTTGTTTCTCTTTTAAACTTAGACCCACAAAATACAATTTATTTAATTTTGTTAATAACTCTTGGAGGAACTTTATATACGATTTATAAACTTCCTCAATCTTTGATTTTATTATTTTTAAAGTTTGTTGTTGGAATGAAATATAATTTAGAAGTTCAAGGAGTAAAAAATATCCCAACTTCTGGCGGAGTGTTATTACTTGGGAATCACGTATCTTGGATTGATTGGGCAGTAATTTTAATGAGTAGTCCCAGAGAAGTTAAATTTGTAATGCATAAACCAATATATGATAAATGGTTTTTAACTTGGATTTTAAAAATATTTAAAGCAATTCCCATATCAAATGCTTCAAGTAAGTCAACACTTCAAACTATTGCTAAAGAGTTGGATGAAGGTAATATGGTTGTATTATTTCCAGAAGGAAGTATTACAAGAAATGGTCATATGGGTGAGTTTAAAAAAGGTTTTGAGAAGATTTTAGAACTTACTAACAATGATGTTAAAGTTGTATCTTTTTATATCAGAGGCTTATGGGAATCTATGTTTAGCAGGGCTAATAAAAAATTTAAACAATCGTATAGAACAAACAGTGTTACTGTATCTTTTTCAAAACCGATTAATAAACAAAAAGCAAATACATTTGTTGTGAAAAATGAAGTAGTAAGATTATCAACCGAGTCTTGGAATGAACATATTAAAAATTTAGATACATTGAGTAATACAATTTTTGATAGACTAAAAGAGGTTGGTACAAATTTTATATTTGCAGATTCAACAGGTTTAGAACTATCAGGAAATAAGTTTTTAACAGTATCTATTTTATTTAAAAATTTATTGAAATCAAGGGTTAAGGGTCAAAATGTAGGATTGTTACTTCCTTCAACCGCAGCAGGAGCTTTTATAAATTATTCAGTACTTATGATGGGAAAAACAGCTGTAAATTTAAATTATACAGCTGAGATAAACTCTTTAAAAATGGCAGTAGAAAAGGCTGAAATAAAAACGATTGTAGCTTCTAAAAAATTTATTGATAAACTTGAAGGAAAAGGAATAAATATAGATGAACTTTTACAAAAAGTTGATGTGATATATGTGGAAGACTTAAAACCACTTATATCAAAAGTATCAGGGTTATTAACTTTATTAAGTGTTAAATTTATTCCTAGTTTTTTATTAAAAACTATTCATATAAAGAAAATAAAAAAAGATGATACAGTGCTTATTTTATTTTCTTCTGGAAGTGAAGGGACTCCTAAAGGTGTGGAACTTACAAGTGATAATATCTTAGGAAACACTCAACAAATAGCAGGTGTTTTAAATGCTAATGAAAATGATATTATAGTTGGTTCTCTTCCTATTTTTCATGCTTTTGGTATTACTGTTACTACTTTTTTACCTTTAATTGAAGGAATTAAATGTGTTGCTCATCCAGACCCAACTGATGGAGTTGGACTTGGGAAACTTGTTTCAAAATATAAAGCGACTATTATGTGTGGGACATCTACATTTTTTAGACTGTATACAAAAAATTCTAAGGTTCACCCTTTGATGTTTGAATCACTTAGATTTACAGTTGCAGGGGCTGAAAAATTAAGAGAAGATGTAAGAGCAGAATTTAAAAAGAAGTTTGGAAAAGATATTTTAGAAGGGTATGGAGTTACTGAGACTACTCCTGTTGCTTCTTGTAATTTACCAAATATGCTAGCTCCTGATTTTACAGTTCAAGTTGGAAGCAAGCAAGGTACAATTGGTATGCCTCTTCCTGGAACTATTGTAAAGATTGTAGACCCTGAAACTTTTGATGAACTTGAATCAGGACAAGAAGGAATGATAGTTGTTTCGGGAATTCAAGTTATGAAAGGTTACTTAAAAGATGACGAAAAGACTAAATCTGTTTTAAAAGAGATTGATGGACATACTTTTTATATAACAGGAGATAAAGGAAGAGTTGATAGTGATGGTTTTATTACTATTGTAGATAGATATTCAAGATTTGCAAAACTTGGTGGAGAAATGGTGAGTCTTGGTGCAATTGAAGAGAAGATTACGAAACTTATTTTAAATGATGAAGAGAGTGAAGTCGATTTTGTAGCTACATCATTACCTGATGAAAAAAAAGGTGAAAAAGTAATTTTACTTATTTCTGGAGCAAATGAAGAGTTTATTGAAAATCTAAAAAATGAGATGGTAAAAACTTTTGATAATAAATTGATGATTCCAAGTTTAATTAAAATAGTTGATGAGGTTCCCAAACTTGGAACTGGTAAAAAGGATTTTAAAGGAGCTAAAGCTTTAGCTCAAAGTTTATAGAAGAGAAAGCAGAGTTATTCTGCTTCTTCTTGTACACATAGTAAATTTGTTACTTCTTCTTGATTTATACAAAAGTTTCCATTTTTCTCAATTAGAATTAAATCTTTTGCAATTCCTTTTTTTACAGTAAGTTTTGCACTCTCAACTTCAACGCCAAAATCATCAAATACTTTTGCTATATGTGCAAATAAACCTTTTTGATCTTTTGCTGTAATATGCATAGAAGCTAGATATGCAGTATGGTTACAGTTAATCTCAATATTTTCTTTTTTGATAATTGGAGTTTTAACTTTTGTTGTTTTAGTCATATCAAAAGAGTTATGAATCACTTCTTCTATATATGGAATATCTTCTTCATGAACTTTTTCAGAAAAAGAGATATAAAATGCCTTTTTATCGTCATATAGTTTAAAGATATTCATAGAGGCAATGTTTAAAAACTCTAATTTTCCAAGTAAAAAACCAAGATTTAGAGGGGCTTTTCTAATAATTCTAATTGTTAAATGCGTTTCATTTACAATTTTATAAATGTAATTATTTACATTTTTTGCATGAATTGCAATGTCTAAAATATCTTCTGCTTTTAATTGTAAGAACATTTGATTTGAAGAAATATACATAATTTTTTTCTTCAATAAATTAGGTATTTCTTTATATCTTTTTAATTTTTTTATTGCTTCTTGTTTTGCAAGTCTTCGTGAGTTTTCATTTAAAAGTTCTTTGTGCTCAAATGCTGGACGAGATTGATTGAAAAGAGTTTTAAGTAATTGTGCGGTTGAACTTTTGTAAACGGTTTCTCCTACAGCAGAAATATCTGCATATGTTACAACGTAAAGCATTTTTAAATTTAGTTCATCTTTTACTAATGCCGTAAATTTCAATATAACTTTTTCAGAATAGATATCTTCGTTACTAGCAACAATACTCATTTTATTGTGATTTCTTACAAGTAAAGAACCTCTTTGAATGTGATTTTCATCAAATCCGAAAGATACAGCCATATTTTTGAATAGTTTTTCTCCTGAAATATGATGATCTACTATTCTTCCTTTTCCTACATCGTGGAAAAGAGATACAAGTCTTACTAGTGCTTTATCTTTTTCTTCTAAATTATCATAAACAGCTTTTACACTTTCATCTTTTATATCATTAACTTTTTTTAATGTTTTTATTGAATGTATATCAACTGGATGTTGATGATAGCCATCAAATTGAGGCTGATTTAAAATTTTTTTAGTAATAGGAAGTACTGCTTGAAATAGTCCTGCATTATATAAAAGTTTCATAACTGGATGTAAACTCTTTTTGTATAAAAGTGATTTTATTGATTTTTTTAGTTCTTTAGTTTGTTTGTTTGGTAATTTAGCTCTATTTGCAAAGTAAACATATGACCTATCAAAATATTTTGCCTCTTTAGGAAGTTCTATAAGTTCCTTTAATAGGCTATTTAAAGGTAAAGGTTTTCTATTAAAAGATGTAAATACTTTATCTTCACAGATATATAAATTTTTCTTAATTCTATGTTGTCTAAGTAAAGATATATTCTCTTTTTGGAAAATTGTAGATCTTGTAAATTTTTTCACCATAGAAGAAGAGAAAAAATGCACATTGTGCAATGACTCTAATAATTTAGCCATACATTGTCTCTCTTTGGTATGTCTTGGTTTATGTTTAAATCCAAGTTTTGAACTAACTTCAGGAAGAATATCAAAATTAAGAATATCAAGTTTTTTCTTTGCAGTATTATGTAGAGCATTTCTTACTTGAAAAATATATTCTAAGGAACCTCTATATTTTTTATATTCTTCTTCTGTAAACTCTTTTCCCATAAGATGTTTAATATCAGAGACCCCATAAATAACAGTTGCCATCCAAAAAATCATATTTGATTCTCTCATCCCTCCATAGCCATCTTTTATATTTGGTTCCATTTTAAGTGGGTTTTTTAAAAGTCTTTGTTTGTGTTCTTCTAGTTTTTCATAAATGAATTCTTTTTGATTTGTTTTTCTAATTTTATGAAGAACATTTTGATATCCATACCATAAATGTTTTGACCCATAAATCATTCTAGATTCTAAAATTGATGACTTAATTGTGATATCTTCTTTTACTTCTTCTTCAATTTCTTTAAGTTCATGTACTCTTGAACCAAGTTTTAAGCCACAATCCCATGCAAGAGTAATGAACTCTTCCATAATTTCTTTTAAGTTATAGCCTTTAATATCTTCAAATAAAATCATTAAATCAACATCTGAATAGATACATAATTGTTCTCTTCCATAAGACCCTAGTGCAATAAGTGTAATGGGAATTGAAGTACTCATAGGTTGATAATCTCCAAAATGTTTACGTAAAATATATTTATATAGAGATATTAGAAACTTATCAGTATGTTTGGTATGTTTTACAAAAAAATCTTTTCCTATTGTCGTATCAAGCGTTTCATCAATTGATTTTACGTAATCTTTAAAAGAGTTTCTAAATACTTTTGATATTTCAAAATCTTTTGCATTATTTGAAATAAGTTCTTCAACCTTTAGATTTACTTCAGTCATTTAAGAAGTCCTTATGCAAGTCAAGTTTTTTTCTAAGTGTTATTCTATTTAATCCTAAATGTTTAGCCATTTGTACTTGTGATTTATATTTTTTTGATGCAGCTTTTAAAATAGGTACTTCAAGAAGATATAAAAAATCTTTATAAGAATCTTCTCCTTGCATATTTGAGAACATATAATTTTCCATAAACATTAATATTTCATCTTCTCCAATTGTTTCGAAAAGATATGAAAAGTATATCGATTTTCTTAAACTATGTGCATTATTAGATATATTAATCATTAATTTAGAAGGTATAATTTGCTCTAAATCTAAAGTTGTACTAGCTTCTTTTGAGAATTTAGCAGTTAATGCTTTTACATCTTCTTCCCTATCTTTTAGTGGAGGAAGTTCTATTGTAATAGAGAATTGTTCACCTATTTTTGAATTTAGCTCTTCTTTTAATGTTGTTGCAATTACTCTAATTGAGTTTTCATTTATCCAATTTATAAGTAAATCAATATTTGTAATATTTTCTATTTTATCAATAATAATTGAACAGTCTTTTAAATCTATTACATTATCTATAATATCTTGTTGTAAACTTTTTGCTTTAAATACGGGTGCATTTGGAACAATATATTGTGATAATGATTTTTTACCAACTCCTGCTTCTCCAGATATTAATGCATTAACTTCAACACTTTGTAAAAGATGTGCAGAGTTTAAAATCTCTTTAGAGTTTTTTGAAATAGCTATGTAATCTTTCATTTTATACCTTGTTTTTAGTTAGTTTGATAAATACTGCTAGTGCAATAAGTATTAAAGAAATACCTGTAATTAAATATAAAGCATTTATCATTTTGTCGTAATCGTTTATGGCAATTTTAAATACAACAATAAGTGCTTCAATAGATAGAGCAATTATAATTGTAATTAAAAATTTTGTAATCATTTTTGTTTCAACTCTTGAATTTTTAGAATATGATTTAAAAAATACTTCTTGTTCTAAAATAGTTTTTGCTAAATCAAATATGGCTATACCTAGGGTTAACGCGATAATTGGTTTAAATATTATTTCTAATTCTATGCCGTCTTTAAATAGAACAAAAATTATAAAGTCATATAAAGAGTAAAGAATAATAAAAGTTGATAAAGCAATCATAGAAAATCCAGCTAACATATAAAAAAGCTTGGTAGCTTTATGGAAGGGTTTATGCAATTCTATAAGATTTAGTCTTTCAAGTAAAACATCAATTCTAAAATCTAAAAATATGATTGAATCATTTTCTTTTATTGTAACAGTTATACAGTTACTTCTAGTAGCACTACTAATATATGGAGTTGAAAAGGCTATATTAGTATCTTTAAACTCCAGTTTAGAGATTAGATGACTTCTATCTTTATTTTTAGCTTTATCATCTATTTTATTTTTATAAATATTAGGGGATATTTGATTTTTTGTAGTTTTATTCACTAAATATACAAGCTCAAGTGAAGGGAAAATATCAAATACTTCAGCAAATTTATTTTTTTCATAAATACTAATACTTCCAATATTCTTTAAACTTTCTTGTATAAAAAATTCAATTTTATCACGATTTTGGTCATAAATTTCCAAAAATTCTTTCATCTTATCTCCTAAAATTTTATTATATCACACTGTATATAAAATGTATGTATAAAAAATATACAAATAGTTAAAAAATAAAAATTTGTAAAATAAATATAAAAATAGGTAAAAATTAGAACATTTAAGCAAATAGCTTTAAAGTACTATATAATCGAAAGTAAAGATCTTTTAAAAATAAAAATAATAAAAAATATGTATAAAAAATATACAAATAAATAGAGCATTTAGTTTCTTATTTCTGATAAAATTTCACCATAATTATTTTTAAAAGGAAAAATATGGAAAATTTTAATGACTTAAAATACATATTAGATGGATTCTTATTTGTATTTTCTGGTGTATTAGTAATGTGGATGGCAGCAGGGTTTGCCATGTTAGAAGCTGGTCTTACAAGATCAAAAAATAATGCTACTGTATTAACAAAAAATATTGCACTATTTGCAATCTCTTGTATTATGTATTACTTTGTAGGTTATAACTTAATGTATGGTGATGGTTCATCTTTTATGGGTTCATTTTCAACTATTAGTATGGAAAGTGCAGCTGATGCAGCTTATCCTGCTGCTGCTGATTTCTTCTTCCAGGTTATGTTTGTTGCAACTGCAGCATCTGTAATCTCTGGAACAATTGCAGAGAGAATGAAATTATGGCCATTTTTAATATTTGTTGTTTTATTAAGTGGTGTTATTTATCCAATTCAAGGTCATTGGACTTGGGGTGGAACTGAACTTGGTGGTTTAATTGCAGGTTTCTCTGATTTTGCTGGTTCGACAATTGTTCACTCTGTTGGTGGATGGGCTGCATTAGCTGGTGTATTAATTCTAGGAGCTAGAAAAGGTAAATATACTAAAGATGGTAAAGTAAGACCAATCCCTGGTTCTAACTTAACTCTTGCAACACTTGGTACATTCATTTTATGGATGGGTTGGTTTGGATTTAATGGTGGTTCTCAATTAGCATTAGGTTCTAAAGCTGATATTGATGGAATTGCTTTAGTTGTTGCTGATACAAATATGGCAGCTTGTGCAGGTGCAATTATGGCAGCTTTATTAACTCAACTTTTATATAAGAAAGTGGATTTAACGATGGTTCTAAATGGTGCTTTAGCTGGTCTAGTATCTGTAACAGCAGGTCCTGATTTAGGAATGGTTGTTTCATTTATTGAAGGTTTAGTTGGTGGTGCATTAGTTGTATTTGCAGTTCCTTTATGGGATAAGTTAAAAATTGATGATCCTGTTGGTGCTTTATCTGTTCACTTAGTTGCAGGTATCTGGGGAACGATTGCTGTTGGTATCTTCAATCCAGAAGTTACAATCTTAGCACAACTTAAAGGTATAGTTGTAATTGGTGCATTTGTATTTATTACTTCATTTATCATTTGGAAAGTTCTTGATTTAATTATTGGATTAAGAGTTGATGAAGAAACAGAAATTACTGGTCTTGATATTCATGAAACTGGTCTTGAATGTTACCCAGAATTCAAAAAAGCATAATAGGATTTAAAAATGAAAAAAATTGAAGCGATAATTAAACCGTTTAAACTTGAAGATGTAAAAGAAGCATTAGTTGAAAATGGTATTGCTGGTATGACAGTATCAGATGTAAAAGGTTACGGAAGACAACAAGGTCACTCTGAATTATACAGAGGGGCTGAGTATGTAGTTGACTTTTTAGCAAAAATAAAAGTAGAAGTTATAGTTAATGACGAAGATGTTGATTCTACGATAGGTGTAATTGTAGAAGCTGCAAAAACTGGAAAAATTGGTGATGGTAAAATATTTGTTACATCAATTGATGAAGTTGTTAGAATTAGAACTGAACAAAGAGGTTCAGAAGCGGTATAGCCGTACTTCCATTGAAGGAGAATTTTTCTCCTTCAATATAAAATTTATCATTCTGTATATTTTATATACAGATGAATACTATCTTAAACTCTCAAAAGAATATATAATGCTCGTTAATTAAAAAAGGCGAGGGTTTAAATATGGATTTACAATCAGTTAGTTATGTAATAGATACGTTTTTTGCAATATTTGCAATGACGTTAATTATTTTTATGGTACCAGGTTTTGCTATGTTAGAAGCAGGACTTGTTAGAACTAAAAATGTTTCTGCAGTATTAATGGTTAATACAATGATTTATGCAGTTGCATCAATTTCATTTTTATTAATGGGATACTCAATTGCATTTGGTGATTTTGGAAGTGATACAATGTCTGGATGGGCAGCATTTTTATTCCAAATGGCATTTGTTGGTAAAGTAATTAATATCATGTCTGGTGGTGTATCAGAAAGAGCAAAAGTTTTACCTTTAGCATTCTTTACAGTTATTATGGGTGGAATTCTTTATCCAACAGTTGTTAACTGGTCTTGGGGAGCTGATATGCTTGATGGAACAATGTTTGATATTTCAATGTATGATTTAGCAGGTTCAACAGTTATTCACTCAACAGGTGGTTGGGCTTTATTAGCAGCTATTTTAATTATTGGTGCGAGACGTGGAAGATATACAAAAGATGGTGGAGTTAGAGTAATTCCTGCTTCAAATATTCCTTTAGTTACACTTGGTGCTTTTCTTTTATGGATTGGTTGGTTTGGATTTAATGGTGGTTCAGTAGGATCAATTGCATCTAAAGAGTCAGCAGATGCTGTTGCTTTAACTATTATGAATACAAATACAGCTGGACTTGCTGGAGCTATTTGTGTGGGTGCATTTATGTATTTCAGATATAAAAAACTGGATATAACTATGGTACTAAATGGTGCCTTAGGTGGATTAGTTGCAATTACTGCAGGACCAGATTTATATGATATTTATACTCCAATTTTAATTGGTGCGATTGGTGGTGCATTAGTTGTATTTGGTGTATCTTTCTTTGATAAATTAAAACTTGATGATCCTGTAGGGGCTTTATCTGTACACCTATTAAATGGTATTTGGGGAACATTAGCAGTTGGAATATTTGCTGCAAATGGTGAAGATATAACATTTATGGGACAATTAAAAGGTGTAGTTGTTGTTGGAATGTTTGCTTTTGTTACTTCATATGTAGTTTTATTTATTATCAATAAAGTAGCACCTTTAAGAGCTGACAAAGATGAAGAGATGCAAGGTTTAGATGTAGAAGAGTGTGGTTTAGAAGCATACCCAGAGTTCAAAAGAGCTTTTTAATATAGCGTATAAACTAAATAATAAAAAAAATTAGATAGAATAAAATACTTAAAAAAAGGATGAAATTTGAAAAAGATTGAAGCTGTAATTAAACCGTTTAAATTAGAAGATGTAAAAGATGCCTTAACAGAAGCAGGAATTACTGGTATGACAGTATCTGATGTAAAAGGGTACGGAAGACAACAAGGTCACTCAGAGTTATATAGAGGTGCTGAATATGTTGTAGATTTTTTACCAAAAATTAAATTAGAATTAATTGTTGCAGAAGAAGATGTTGATTCAACAATTGAATTGATTATCAACTCAGCAAAAACTGGAAAAATTGGAGATGGTAAAATATTTGTTTCTTCAATTGAAAAAACAGTAAGAATTAGAACAGGGGAAGAAGACGAGGACGCAATTTAGTATGCAAAACTTCATCATTAACTCAGCTTTAGACATGCATCTTCATTTACGTGATGATGACATGCTAAAGCTTGTAGGTCCACTAACGTCAAATACTTTTTCTGGTGCTTTAATTATGCCAAATTTAGTTCCTCCTATTACTACAAAAGAGGCACTATTAGGATATAAAGAAAGAATAAAAGAAGCATGTAAAGAAGATGAATTTGATGCTTACGTAACTTTATTCTTTAAAAATGATTATTCATATGAATTTTTAGAAGATATAAAAGATGAGATTATTGCTATAAAACTTTATCCAGCAGGAATTACAACAAATTCTGAAACAGGTGTTGCATCTATGGATGTGGAAGTTTTAAGACCTACTTTAGAGTCTATGAGTAAATTAGGTATCCCTCTTTGTATCCATGGTGAAACAAATGGTTTTGTTATGGATAGAGAAGCAGAGTTTATGCCAATTTACGAATCAATTGCTAAGGCTTTCCCTGATTTAAAAATCATAATGGAGCATATTACAACAAAAGAGGCTATTGAGTTATTAGATAAGTATGATAATCTTCATGCAACTGTAACTTTACATCATTTATTAATTACTTTAGATGATGTTGCAGGTGGTATGCTAAATCCACATCTATTTTGTAAACCTATTGCAAAAAGACCTAGAGATAGAAAAGCCTTATTAAAAGCAGCATTAAAAGCTCATCCTAAATTAATGTTTGGAAGTGATTCTGCTCCTCATCCTAAACATAAAAAAGAATCTTGTGGTTGTGCAGCTGGTGTATTTACATCACCTATTGCACTACAAGTGTTAACTCAACTTTTTGAAGAACATAATTGTTTAGATAATTTAAATGCATTTGTATCATTAAATGCACAAAGAGTTTATAATATTCATCCTAAACCAAAGACTATTAAATTAGTAAAAAAAGATTTTGTAGTTCCTTCAATATATAAATATAAAAATGAAAATGTAGTTCCTATGTATGCGGGAGAAACAATTTCATGGAGTATTGAAGACTAAAAAACGAAAGAAGAGATGACTTAGTAGTTATCTCTTTCTTGAAGTAGTCTTTTGATATTTTCGTTAGACTCTTTAGCTTTAACAATTCTTTCTTCTCTCATAACTCTTAATGTTTCAAGTGTTTCTTGTTTTTCATGGTCAATATTAGATTTAACTTGAATAGCTTTTCTATTATTAGATATTCCAGATACTCCAACAAATTTTTCAGTATTGTTAACGTATATTTTTGAAGAAGATGAGGTAGCATTTTTATTAAATACAATGATATCATCTTTATTTAGTTTAAGAAGGTCTGCAACTGATAGTTCAGTTTCCGCCATAATTGCTTCAATATTCATTTTTGCACCAGAAATAAGAGCTGAAATGTCTCTTTTTCTACTTGCTTTTTTGTTTTTTCCTTCATTAAACATTTTTTCAACAATTTTATTTAAAAGTGTCTCTATGTATGAAATAGGATAACAAATTGATAAAAACCCAGATTCTTCGTCGATAGTAATTTCAAGAACTACAAGTAGTACAATTTCATGATCAGAAATAATTTGAATTGCATTTGCATTTGTATCTCTTGATTCTATTTTGAAGTTTAAAGTTGTTACTTCATCCCAAGCTTTAAATAAATGTTTAACAAACATTTTATAAAAATGGTCAAATATTTCAACTTCAATTTCAGTTAATTCTCTATCTAAATTATCACTTGCAGCAACGGCTCCACTTCCTAAAAGTTCAGCAATAATTTTATGTGAAATTCCAGGGTTACATTCTATTACAATTCTTCCTTCTAAAGGTTTAATTGATAAGGTATTTAATGATGTAAGTTGTGGAATAGAAAGAATAAATTCTCCATATGTCATTTGTTCAATAGAGTATAATTTAATATCAACAATCTTTCTAAGCATTGCTGAAAGGTCAGTAATTAAATCCCTTAACATTTTGTCATGCAATGTAGAAAATGCTTTAAATTGTTCGTTTGAAATTCTATTAGGTTTTTTAAAGTCATATATAGAGTAGTTTTTTTCTTTTGATATTATCTGCTCTTCTGCAGAAGTTTCAATTTCTTCTCCTGCTTCTGCTATATCTAATAAAGCATCGATTTCATCTTGACTTAAAAATTCTGCCATATTATCCTCTTATTTCCAATTCAACATCTAAAGCACCCATGTCTTTTATCATTTTAATAGTATCAATAATATCTGTCATTGGTAACTTCATAACTTTCATAGCTCTCACTAAATCAGAAACTGTTGGCGTCTCTTTGCTGTTCATTAAAGTATTATCAATATTTACTGCAACTGGTTTATTTTCAAGTTTAACATTGTCACCAATATCTTTGCCTTTATTGATTCTTTTATCATCCCATTCAAAATCACTAAGAGTAGATTTTTTAATTCTTATAGTAAAATTATCTCTTGCAACTGTTATTGGCTCAATTGGGATATCAGCTCCTGCAACTATAGCCTCTCGATTTATATCAATTATTATTTTCTTCTTAAAACTAGAGTCAAGTTCTATATCTTGTATATCTGAAATAAATTTTACAATAGAGATGTTATTAGGTTTTCTGATTTCTACAGTTCTTGTATCCATTGCTGTTGCAAGCTTTACTCCAAAGTGTTCATTTATTTTTTTCTCTATTAAATAAGCTTGCTTTGCATCATTTTTAAATAAGCTAAGCTTTACTGAATCTTCATTTTTAAGTGAATAATCTACTTCATTTTCAATAGTAGCACCCTCATAAATAAAACCAGTTGTAGCATTTTTACTATCTGCAACGATAGTTCCTTGTGCTAAAGCGTAAACTTCTCCATCTACTGCTTTTAATTGTGTTAATAAGAGTTGACCATGGTCAATAGATTTTGAATCACCAATTGCTGATATTTTAATTTGTATTTTATCACCTTGTCTAGAAAATGCTGGAAGCTCTGCTGTTACCATAACTGCAGCAATATTTTTTGACTTTATCGATGATGTAGGGATTTTAATATATGAATTTCTTAATAAGTTTTGTAAGCTTTGCATAGTAAACTCTGATTTATCACCAGTACCTGCTAATCCTACAACTAATCCGTATCCTATTAATTGGTTATCTCTTATTCCAACAATATTGGAAATATCTTTTATAGTTTGAGCATATATTGAATAACATACAAAAAAAAGAAGTAATAAAAATCTCAATAGAACACCTTATGCTTAATTGCAGATATTTTATCTAAAATTTTATAAAAAAAAGGTATAATCTTTGTAAAAAATAATTTTAAGGTTATCTTTTGATTATATATATTTATGGAAGCGATAGTTTTAAAAAAGATATTCATGATGTTTTAAATCACTCAAATATCAAGTTTAGATTAGATGAGCATGGTGAGATAATTGATTTAAAAACATTAGGTGAATTAAAAAATGCTATTGAAGCTAATCCAAATAACATTTATTTAATTGATGATTCAAAAATTATAAAAAAGAATGCATTAAATCAAAAAATAAAGTTTTTAAAACCAAAAGATGGAATTGAACAAGAGTATTTATTAGATAATGGTATTGGTGATATTTCTGTAGATTCTATTGATGAATTATCTAAACATATTATTAAGAGATTAGAAGCTGTAATAGATGATAAAGAATCGGATGAGATTCAAGAATCAATTATAGAAATTGTTGAAGATGCTTATGAAAATAATGATGAAAAAGAGGAAAAAGAATATATTCAATTGGATGATGAATTAAGTTCCCTTTTAGCTCATGTTGAAGAAAAAGATATTGATGTATTTGAAAAAGATAATTCTTTAGAAATAGATTTGATAGTGGATGATAAAGAAGAAAAATCACCTTTAGAAGATTTGAGTTTTGAAGAAGATTTTGATAAGATAGAGATAGATAAAGAAAAAATAGATATAAATTTAGATGAATTAAATAAAAATATTGAAGAAAGTATTCAAGGAGACGAAATGGCAGATGAATTCTCAGAATTTGATACCTTAAATGAGGATGAAATTTTAGCAGCCTTAGATGGTGTAGGTAGTGATGTATCAACTACAACTAGTAATAAAGTTTCTTCAATAACTTCAAATGACAATGAGAGTATAAATATTTCTGGTGCTTCTAATGTTGATGAAATAGCTCAATTAATTTCTAAACTACTTAATAATAAGACGTTGGAGATAACAGTTAAAGTAAAAGATTAGTATGGATTTAATTGGAATTGCTGAAAATACAGTAAAAATCATTTTAATCTTAGGTTTACCATCTTTAATGGTAAGTATGGTAATTGGTCTTATTATCTCTGTGTTTCAAGCTGTGACACAAGTAAGTGATGCTTCCTTATCTTTTGTACCTAAAGTAATCTTTGTTTCTGTATTTGTTTTAATATCATTACCGTGGATTGGTGATAATATAGAGACTTATACAAAAGATTTATGGGATATGATTTTAATTTTTGGTCAACAGTAATGATTGAAAAACTACATAAATTAAAAAAAAGTCAAACGGATCAAAAACTTATGCAAAAAGGCCAAATAATGGCTAGAATAAATCATATAGATACAGAAATTTTATTTACAGAAGAGAAAATTAATACAACAAGTGTGGAAAAACATGGGGCAATATCAGATTTTGCTGTTTTGGCAATACACAGAAATACAATGAAAATGCATATATCTAAACTTGAAGTTGAAAAAAACAGTTTAAATACACAATTAGAAGTTATAATTGAAGAGATTATAGAATTACAAAAAGAGACAGAACAATTTGCTTATATGTTAGAAGAACAAAAGCAAGAAGAGATTAAAAGATTGTTATTAGTTGATGAAGAAGCATCAAGTGAATATATTCAAAGTAGATATATAAATGGATAAAGGGGATTTTTTGATAAAATTTATATTAATGTTTTTTTTATTTTTTAGCTTTTTGGAAGCACAAGAAGAACGTGTTAGTAGTGCAGCTTTAATAAAACAGAAAATAGAAATAAAAGAGCTAAAAAAAGATTTAAATATTTTTTATAATAAAAAAGAAAAAGAGTATCAAAAAAGAAAAAAAGAGTTAGAAACTATTTTAACAAAAATAGAAAAAGAAAAAAAAGACATTCAATCTTTACATGAAAGTAATGAACAAATGTTATTAGATATAAAAGGAGCAGTTGATAGTAAAACTGCCAAAATTTATAATAAAATGAAACCTAAAATTGCTGCTAGTATATTTAATCAAATGATTAATGAGGGTAAAGTTGAAGATGTTTTTGATATAATCTTAAAATTAAAAGAGAATAATGTCACGTCGTTGATGAAGTTTCTAAGTCCAAAAAACGCATCTATGTTAACACAAATGCTAATAGACTATAAAATAGATAATCAAAATGAAGGGTAATCATGGCTGAAGAAGAAAATAATGAAGAAGTAAAACAATCAAGTGGTGGTGGAAAAGCGATGATGATAGTCCTTATCGCATTAATAGTTATATTATTGTTAGTTGTTGGTGGACTTGGTTATTTCCTTTACGCAAAAGGTATTTTTTCTGATCAACCAATGGGTGGGAACCAAGAGCAAATGCAAAAAGAAGAAGCAAGTGACTCTAAACAAACATATAAAGCAGCAATAAATGATTTAGTATTAAATATTACAAATGCAAAAGGTCGAGAAAAATTAATGAAATTATCATTTTCATTAAAAAGCACAGAACCTACAATTGAAGGGATTGTTGAAGAGTATAAACCAGAAATTGTAGATGTTGTTATTGCTCAAATTAGTTCAAGAAGCTCAGAAGAGTTATTAACTGTTGGTGGAAAAGCATTATTAAAAGAAGAATTACTAGAAGATATAAATAGTATAATAAATGAAGTAACATCTAGTAATGAAGATATAAAAGAAAATAATGTTAAAAAGATTTTATTCACTACTTTTGTAATTAAGTAAAATGATAGTTGCAGTTAAAACTAATAGTAAGAAAAAACTTTTTATTAGAATAGCATCATTGCTAGCAGTAGTAGTGATGTTTGTTTTTTATTATTTTTATATGAGTAATGAATTTACATCTAAACAAGATACTGATGCAAATGAAAAGATTCAAGCAATAAATAAAAATGCAAAACTAGAGAAAAGTAAAAAATTAGAAAGAATTATTTACCGTGAGATTGAAACTGCAGTAGATTTAATAGATCAAAGAAATATTTTGAATGTTAAAATTATTTCAAATAGGGCATTGATTGTTGTTGACCCTGATACAAACTTAGATGCATTGAAAGTTAGATATGGAAGTATGGCTTTAATAAAAAAAGGTATTAAAGATATTAAAATAGCTATTGATTTAAAATATATAATAGAAAGTAAATATAATGAAAAATAGTTTTCTTTTATTAATTATTATTCCTATAATTTTTACAGCTTGCGTAAATGAACAAAATATAGAGTTTAAAAAACCTGAACTTCAAGTTCCAAAACCAATACCAGTTGTAAAAAAGAAAAAAGGCTCTTTATATTCATTAAAAGGTCCTTCATTATTTGCAGATAAAAAAGACTTACAAGTTGGAGATATTATTCAAGTACAAATTAGTGAATCTTTATCTTCAAATACAAATAACAAAAGAGAAGTGAGTGCAGATAGAACTAATAGTTTAGGAGGAGGGTTATTAACTCCTACAACAGGTAATACTCTTGGTGGTATAACAAAAAATGCAGCTAATAAACTTAATCCATTATTAGGTGTAAATTTTGGTTCAACTACAAATACTGCAAATAATGGAGAGGTAAAAACTAAGTTAAGTGAAACTTTTTCTACGAATGTATCTGCAATTATAGAAGAGACTTACCAAAATGGTAATTATTATATCAAAGGTTTCAAAGAGATGTTAATTGATGGACAGAAACAATCTTTGATGTTAACAGGGGTAATTAGACCTTATGATATTACGTCAGATAACGCTATTTCATCATCTCAAATTGCTAATTTAAAAATAATGTATAGAAAAGATGGAGAGGAACAAGATGTAATGCATGTCCCTTGGGGATTAAGTATTATACAGAAGTTTTGGCCTTTTTAATCTAATTTTAAGAATTGTAATGTAATAATTAGTCATATTATATCCAAAGGAGTGCATATGCTAAAGTCATTAAATGTAGCACAAAGTGGTCTTAATGCAGCAAAAATAGCTGTTGAAAATGTTTCAAACAATATAGCAAATGAAAATACTCCTGGGTACAAAAAAAGAGTAGTTCAATTAAGTGAATTAGCTTTAACAGATTCTAGGTTTACTGGACGTGGTGTACGTGCTGATGAAGCCTATAGAATAACCTCTCAATACATGTATGATAACATGATGAATGAGAATACTAAATCAAATTATTTTAATGAAGTATCTTCAATGGTTGGTAATATTGAAGCTATGTTTCAAGAGACTGATTCTAGTGGATTTTCAACTGATTTAGATAGATATTTTCAAGCAGTTGAAAACTTAAGATCTAATCCAAATTCAGAAATTTATAGAACAACTTATAAAACACAAGGAAAGGTTGTTGTAGATTCTTTACAGAATCTATATTCAAATATTGAAAAACAAGAAGAATTAACACGAAAATCTTTAGAAGATAATGTTGAAAAAGTTAATAGTTTAATTAATGAAATAGGCTCAATTAATCAACAGTTAGGTCAACATAAAGTTGCCTCAAATGATTTACTTGATAAAAGAGATCAATTAGAAAATGAATTATCTGAATATGTAGATATAGAAGTAAATAGAAGTAATGATGAATATGAATTAAAAATTGGTGGTGCAATTGCTGTTCGATACAATACTAATATTCGTGAAGTAGAACTTGTAGAGGATGATAGTAGTCAAATTGATAGATTTGCAACAACTGACGCTTTAGGAAATCCAATTGATAATATTACAGATAAAGTTGCTTTAGATGCTGATGATGTAATTACTTATAAACTTAATAATGAATTTGAAGTATCAGTTACTATAGGGCAACAAATCTTTGAAGCAGATGGAGTAACTCCTGTAGATTTTGATCCAAGTACTCCTGGTGCAGATACTGTAGATAGTACTAATTATCTTCGAGCTTTAACATACAAGATTAATCATGATGCAAATATTTCTCAGACAGTAGATGCCTATAATGGTAATTATGCAGTTGATGCAAATGGAAATAAAGTTGATAGTACTACTGAAGATAAGTTTTTAGTAATAGAAAGTAGAGTCTCGGGAGAAGAAGGTTCTTTTCAAGGAAGAATTTCTGTTACAAAAATGACAGGAACTACAGTTGATAGTCGTGACGTTTTATTTAAAGATGAGTATCAAAGTGCAGAGGCTAAAAATAATGTTTATCTTTCAGTATTTGATAGTGAAGTTAAAATTAGTTCTGGAATTATAAAAGCGCAAACAGAAAATCTTACAACAGATTCAGTTAATAATAAAATTGTTGATTACAAAAATAAGTTAGATAATTTTGCTAGGTCATTAAGTGATTTATATGATAAGTATGTAAAAACAGGTGAAGAAGAGTATTTATATGGACATGTTGCGACTGATGACTATGATGGAACAGCGAACATAAAAGAAATAAATTTATTTAGTGGAACAGATGTAAAAACTCTTAAGTTTGACCAAGATGCTGTAAATGATTTACTTCAAAGTGATTTAGATTATATGGCTACAATTCAATGGAAAAAAGATGTAGAATTTGATGGATTTGCACAAGATGGATCTAGTGTTTATGCAACATCATTTTCTGAGTTTTATCAAGAGATAAGAGTAAATATTTCATCTGATAAAGAAAATAATGATTTTTTACTTGAAGCGCAAGAGGCTGTCGAACAATCGCTTCAATTTAGTTATGATCAATTAACAAAAGTTGATAATGACGAAGAAATGGTAAATTTAATTAAATTTCAAGCAGCATATACAGCAAATGCTAAAATTATTACAGTTGTAGATGAAATGCTACAAACAATCCTAGGTATTAGGTAATTAGGAGGCTATTATGGCTGAAGGCGTATTAGGTTTAGGAGCAGGAGCTTCATCTCTAAATAATGAACTAATTGAAAAATTAAAAGAAGCAGAACGAGCTTCAACTGTTGCTCCTTTAGAAACTTATATTGAAGATATAAGTGGAGAAGGTGGTGAATCAGAAAAGATAAAAGAAATTATTGCAAAAGCAAATGAACTTCTTGAGACAATTAAACCTTTTGATCTTTTTGTAACAGGTGGACAAACTGCATTTGATAATAAAACTGCAAATGTAACAGGTACTTCTGTAATTTTTGATGCTGTAGATGCAGCTTCAATTAATGAAGGTTCAACAAAAGTTAATATATCGCAATTAGCTCAAAGAGATGTTTTCCAAACAAATACTTTTTCTGATTCAAGTGAAAAAATTCGTTCAAGTATAGTTCTTGATGGACAAACTTATACAACTTCGGGTGAAGACTTTTCATTACTTGCAACTGAAATTGATAATGGAACATTTACTGCATCTTACGACTCAGTAAATAATGAAATAACTATTAATAATAATACAGGTAGTGGAGATAAAGTTTTTTCTACGGATGGAAAATCTTATGCAGACTTAATAACTGATATTACAGCAGATGCTACTTTTACAGCTTCTGCTCTAAGCGAGCCAGATTCTGAAGGTATTATAACATTAGCTCAATCAGGAAGACCTGTTTATCAAAGTGATATTACTGTTACAGCAGATGAGGTTGTTGATGCTTCTGGTACAGGAACAATAACTATAAATGCTGGAGGAACAGATAAAATATTTACGGTTACTGATACTATGACATATTCAGAGTTGGTTGACTTGATTAGTGCAGATGATGATTTAAATGCAAAATTAACAACAGCTGGAAGATTATCAATTACTCATGCTGATGAAAAAACTTCTCTAACTATAACTGAGTCATTAACTACAAGTTCTGGCTTATCATTAGGTGAAAAATATTCAACAGAAGGACAAACTTATGCTGAACTAGCAGAAAGTATAAATGCTAATAGTAATTATACTGCTAGTATTGAAACTGTTGGTACTGATACAAATCGAATTGTAATTAAAAGTGTTGAAACAGGATTAGACAATGCTATTAATATTACTCAAAATGGAGTAGATTTAGGTTTAGGTGATGTGGGAAACCACACAGTAACAGCGCAAAATTTATTGGCTGAAGTAGATGGTATAGATTATAATGTTTCTTCAAATATTTTAATTGTAGATGGTGGATTAAAAATTACCGCAGTAGAAGAGAATGAAGTAGGAGAATATTCTTCAATATCTGTAAATAAAGATACTACTACTATTGAACCTGCATTACAAAACTTTGTAACAATTTATAACGAGCTAGTTTCTTTAGTTGAAGAAGAATTATATTCATCAGAAAGTAAAATTGAAGATAAATCTACTTTAAGAAGTATGATGACTGATATAAAAGATAAATTATTTGGATCTTATGGAACTGATGATGATTTAAATATTTTTAATTTTGGTTTTGAGATTGATAAGAGTGGTCTTTTATCTTTAGATTCGACAAAATTTAATGAAGCAACAGAAACAGATATTGAAAGTCTAAAATCTTTATTCGTAGGTGTTGCAGAAGATAGAGGTCTTGGAACACAATTAAAAGATTATGTAGATTCTTTAGATGGATTTGAAGGATTATTAAGTACATATGAAGCTAATATGGATTCTAGAAAAGAGTCTTTAGAAGAAGAAAAAGATAAAGCTATTGAAACTTTAGATAATAAATATGCTTTATTAGCTCAACAGTTTGCTGCATATAATGCGATAATAAATCAATTTGAAACACAATTTTCAGGTTTAAAATTAATGATTGATCAGTCTGTAGCTTCAGGCTAAAATTATAAAGGTAATATAGTTAAATAATATTGCCAACTACTTTAATAACTTTTTTTAAGTAAATATATAATATACTTTACTCCTAATAAGAATTTTGGAGTAAATGTATGGGAATTGAAGCATACCAACAACAAAATGCGGTCTCTGATGATCCGTATTTATTGATACTTAAACTTTACGAAGGTTTATTAAAATATCTTTCTTTTGTTAAAAGTGCAATGGAAAATGGTGATGTAGAAGAAAAGTTTACATATATAAATAAATCTGTTGCAATCTTCGATGAATTAAGAAATGTTCTTGATTTTGATGGTGGTGATGTATCTTATTATTTAGATGGTTTATATCTATACCAAATTGAAATACTATTTTCATCAGGAATTGATGATAATGTAAATTCTATTAACCAAGTTATGAAAGTTGTTCAAGGTTTAATTGACGCATGGAAAGACGAGACAGGTCTTTAAAAGCCCTAGAGGAATTAATTTATATTGATTCTCTAGATTCTTATGAGAGAGCAGATGCCCTTGTAAGATGGTATAATAAATATCTCTCATCTGCAGATATAACTGAGTTTGATTTAGAAAAAAATGACTTAGAAAGACTTCTTGAACTATTTTACAAAAATATTAGCTTTCTAAAAGAACATAAAGAACAAACTAGAAAAGACATGGTTGATAACAAAAAAATGCAAAGATTTCTAGGTAATTAATTCTTTATTATTTTATAAGTATCTTCAAATAAATTTTCATTAAAAATATATGGTCTTATATTTTTAGGTAATTTAATTACTCTACATTTTTCTTTAAACTTTTTCGTCATAGTAGTATTTATAAAAGGTGAAATAAAAATATATTTTTTAGTTAGGTTTATACAAATTTTATGAGAAATTACAATTTCTTTTTGTTTTAAAATCTCATCTCTTTGAAGTTTAGAGAGTAAAATACCTCTTTTTTTTAGATTTTTATCTATTATTCTAAGGTTTAAATTATTATCCTCAAAACTATTGAAAATAGTTAATTCTTTTTTTTCTAAGATTGGCGATTGATTAATACTTAAAGAGTTTAAATCTTTTTGTAAATAATCAAAACTGTTTTTAACTCCAAGTTCAAATTCATCTAAAAACTTATTGGCATAATTTTTTCTAAAATAGTTTCTTTTATATTTTCCCTCAAAGTTACTTTGATCTGTAAAATATTTTATATTATTTTCATCTAAATATTTTAAAAGAACATTTTTAGAAGTATTTACTAGAGGTTTGAATATATTGTACGAACCGTTATTTTTATACTCTTCAAAAGAGATAAGTTCAGCTAGCCCAGCTCCTTTTGATAACTGCATAAAAAACCATTCTAATTTATCATTTAATTGATGAGCAGTAATGAGTGTTTCATATGAAAACTGTTCAATAATTTCTTCAAAAAAATCATATCTAATATCTCTAGCTTTTTTTTCAAAGTTTGATAAATTTTCAAGTTGAACATTTTTTATGTAGATTTCTTTATTATATTTCTTTGCTAATTTTTCTGCATATTGTATTTCTTCTTGTGATTGTTCTCTAATATTATAGTTAACAATTGCCATATCAAAAGGGATATTATTTTCTAAGAGAATAAAAAAAAGTGCAGTAGAATCAACACCAGCTGAAAATGCTAAAAGATTTTTATTGGTATTAATTCTAGTAATTTGTGGAGTCATTTTATTTTATTACTGTTGCAAGAAGCTTATCTCCCACAACTTCAGTAACCTTTACTGTATAAATTTGCCCAAATTTTAGTTGTTCTGGATTATTTTCATCATATAGTTCATTGTCATTAATATAAATTTCTCCATCAATATCTGGAGCCCAAGTAGTTTTTCTAGCACTTAGTAAATATTCATGTTCATCACTTTCACCATCTATATAAACTTCAAAAGTCTTTCCTCTTTCATTTTCTAAAGAGATTTGTGTTGTTTCTGAGATAATTTCTCCTAAAATTTCTGCTCTTGCATCAATAATTTCTTGAGGAACTTTATCTAATCTATCAAAAGCAGTTGTACCTTCTTCATCTGAATAAGAGAATACATTTGCCCTATCAAATTTATACTCTTTTAAATAGTCACATAATTCATCAAAATCATCTTGTGTTTCACCTGGATGTCCTACTATAAATGTAGATCTAACAAAAGAATTTGGAACATTTCTCATTGCATCCATAAGTTCTTTTAGTTTTTCTACTCCTTTTCCTCTTTTCATAATTTTTAAAAGGTTAGAAGAGATATGTTGAAGAGGCATATCAAAGTAGTTTTCAAATATATTTGAGTTTTTGATTTTTTCAATTAAAAATAACTCTGTTGTTGATGGGTATAGATATAAAATTCTAGCAGTTTTAATTCCATCAATCTTCTCTACTTCTTCTACAAGTTTTTCTAAACCATTTTTAATATCTAAGTCTCTTAAATATGAAGATGAATCTTGCGATACAAATGAAAAATCTGTATATCCATTTTTTACAAGATTGGTAACTTCTTTAACTAATGATTCTAAAGTACGAGAATGAAGCTTACCTTTAAAAGCTGGAATTGCACAGAAAGAACAAACTTGATTACATCCTTCGCTTAATTTGATATATGCATGATAAGATGAACCTGTGATAACTCTATCATTTTGTTCACTTAATAAAAATACTTCATTTGTAAAAGCACTTCTTTTTTCATTTACAAGAGTATCAATCTTGTCATAATCCCCAACACCAGTAAAAATATCAATTTCAGGTAACTCTTTTTGAAGTTCCTCTTGATATCGTTCACTTAAACAACCAGCCATTACAAGTACCGATTCTTCTTTTCTTTCATCATGGAGATTTAAAATAGTATTGATACTTTCTTCTTTAGCACTATCAATAAATCCACAGGTATTCACAATGATTACATCTGCAATTTCTGGATTATCAATAATCTCGTAATCTTTTAATTTTCCTAACATAATCTCTGAATCAACAAGGTTTTTTGTACAACCAAGACTTACTAGGTGTAAAGATTTTGTAGGTTTATTTTCACTAAATTTCATTTATATCTTATCTTTCTATTCTATTTTTGCGAATTCTAGCATAATCTACTAGAATTGTAAAACAGTTTTTTAAATTAATTTTATAACCAAATGTTATCAAGAAGCCTTGTTTGTCCAAACTTTGCAACTACTAGAATAATAGTATTATTTAATTCAATTTTTTTAATCTCATTAAATTCCCTATCCACAATAGCAACATATTCTAGATCAAGAGTTTGCATCACTTCATGGATTTTTTCTTTTATCACTTTTACATCTTTTTCTTCTTTTGCTACAAGTGTTGCTGCTGCATAAAGAGATTTTGAGATGAGTAAAGAGTCTTTTCTTTGTTTCTCATCTAAATAGATATTTCTTGAACTTAAAGCTAGACCATCAGATTCTCTTATTATTTCACATGCAACTATATTTATTGGTAAGAAAAAGTCTTTTACCATCTGAGTTATAAGTGATAATTGTTGAGCATCTTTTTTCCCAAAGTAAGCGTTTGTAGGTTGTGTTATTCCAAAAAGTTTCAATACAACTTGTAATACTCCATCAAAATGTCCAGGTCTTGTTTTCCCTTCTAATATATAGCTTTTATTAGGAGCTTTTAGTAAAACTTCTTCTTTTGTATACATAGTCTTTATTTCTGGCATAAATAGATAATCAACTTGGCACATTTCACATATTTTTTTATCTGCTTCATCTTTTCTTGGATAAGCATCTAAATCTTCCCCTGGTAAGAACTGTGTAGGGTTTACGAAAATAGAAACAATAACTACATCGTTTTCAATTCTAGCTTTTTTTATAAGAGAAATATGTCCATCGTGTAATGCACCCATTGTTGGTACAAAACCTACATTTGAAGTTATATTTTTTCTTATATTTTGTAGTTCTTCAATAGTTTTTAATATTTTCAAATATTTTCCTTATTCAAATCTTATATTTTATTTTGCATCATAGTTTGGATTTAGTTTGAGTAGAATTAAATCGGCAAGTAAGTTACCAATTAATGTCAACATTGCACCTATAATAAGTATTCCCATAATAACTGGATAATCATGGCTTAATGCACTATGAAAAAAAAGTAATCCCATTCCATCAATTGAAAATATTTTCTCTAAGATAACTGAACCACCGATTATCCCAGGTAGTGAAAGTCCAAGCATTGTTATAATAGGTGGATATAAATTAGGTAAAATATAATATCTTAGAATTTTTTTATCATCCAATCCACGAGAACGTGCAAAGAATATATAATCGGATTTCAGTATTTCAATTGTAAGCGATCTTATATATAAAGTTAAACTACCAATACCTAGAAAAGTCATTACGGTAATTGGCAAAATTAAATGCCAAGCAAAATCTAAATAGTAAGCTAAACTTCCATCATCAGGAACAGAATGTAGTCCAGCAATTGGAAGTATATTTAAGTTCATTGAAAATATAAGTACAAGTAAAAGTGCTAAATAAAATGAGGGCATCGAAAAACTTAAAAGGGATAATTGTCCTGTAAATCTATCAAAAAATGAATTTTTATTTAAAGCTGCTTTTATACCTAAATATAAAGAAATTACAAAAATTAAAAACATAGAAATAATATTTATTGTAAGTGTAATTGGTATTCTATCAAGGATTTCATTTTTAACCATTTCTCCACTTGCAAAAGAGATTCCAAAGTCAAGTTGAATAATAGCTGTAACCCAAGAAAAAAACTGTATATATAATGGTCTATCTAAACCATAAATAGCTTTTAATTGTGCAATAGATTCTTCAGTGATATTAGGATTTAATTCTCCACTTGCAAAAAAAGAATTAGGTGCAGCATTTATTGCTATAAAAGAGATAAGGCTTATAATAAATAACATGATAATAAGATATAATACTTTATTCAAAAATAATTTCATGGTTGGAATTATACACTAATTAGGTTTTAAAAATGATAGGTATAGATGTAACATCAGTAAATAGAATAAAAAATATGTATGAAAAATTTGGAAGACGTGCTTATGAACGTTTTTTAGATGATGAAGAAATAGCCTTAATTAAGCGCCCTGAGACTGCTGCAGGATTCTGGGCAGCAAAAGAAGCTGCGAGTAAAGCAATTGGTACAGGTATTGGAAAAGAGTGTTCTTTTCATGATTTAAAGATTAAAAAAAGTAAAAAAGGTGCTCCTAAATTAAAATATTCAAAATCTATACGTAAAAAATATAAAATTGATAAGACATTACTTTCTATAACTCATGACCAAGGAGTTGCTATTGCAGTTGTTCACAATATTCAAAAATAGAACTTGTAATATGTCTAACAATGAGAGTTATTTAAGAATAGTACTCTCTTTATTATTGTTAGTTTTAGCATTTATAAATAGCTGGATGCTTTTATTTATGATGTCTTTGATGCTTTTTTATACTGGTATTTCAAAAGTTTGTTTTTTATATCAATTATTTGATATTAATAAAATGATTAAGTTAGAAACACTATATTTAAGATATTTGCCAAAATATAATCCTGACCCAGTTTTTATTTTAGATGAAGAGGGAAAAGCAGTTTTTAAAAACGAACCTGCAAAAGAAAAACTTACTATTGATGATTTTCAAACTATCTTAGGTAAAGATACTCCTAAGGAGATTATAGAAGAAGAAAAGCTTATATCTATTCAATATGAGTGTGATGTAAGTAGAGTTTATCTGATAAATTTTAAAGGGGTTAAAAGTATTAATTTTATTTTAGCTTACACTACAGATATTACAGCTGCAATTGAAGCTGAACAAGAGATAATTAATACTCAAAAAGATGTTGTTTATACTATGGGTGCTATTGGTGAAACAAGAAGTAAAGAGACAGGAAATCATGTAAAAAGAGTTGCTATTTATTCTGAAATACTTGCATTAAAATATGGTTTGCCAAAAGAAGAGGCTGAACTTTTAAAGTTAGCAAGTCCTATGCATGATATTGGAAAAGTTGGGATAAAAGATGAAATATTAAATAAACCTGGAAAACTAACTGATGATGAGTTTAAGATTATGAAAACACACTCAACTCTTGGATATAATATGCTTAAAAATTCTGATAAACCTATTTTAAAAGCAGCTGCAATTGTAGCACAACAACATCATGAAAAATGGGATGGTACAGGTTATCCAAAAAAACTAAGTGGAGAGAATATTCATATTTTTGGTAGGATTACTGCTGTTGCAGATGTTTTTGATGCACTTGGTAGCAATAGGGTTTATAAAAAAGCTTGGGAGCTTGATAGAATTTTTGAACTATTTAAAGAAGAGAGAGGGAAACATTTTGATCCAAAGTTAGTGGATCTTTTTTTTGAACATTTTGAAGAAATAAATAAGATTAGAATAAAATATAAAGATAAATAGAACTAAATAGATTTTACTCTATTTAGTCTCTAGGTTTGTTATTAGAGTTTGCCCTAAGTTTATATTTGTTTGAGAACCTTCAATTGCTTTTCTTGTATCCTCAACTACACCATTAATTTTATTTTTAATTGTATCAGAACTTTCAAGTTGTCTATTTACATTACAAGAGATGCTATTTGAATTCTCACTATTTTGATTAGATACTTCAATTAAATTCTTTAATTTTTCTATAGCTTCTTTAGATATTTCTACACTATTTTTTACTAATGATTGAACAGCTTCATTTTTACTTGTAACTGAACTTGTCATTTGGCTAATTGTATCAATTTCACTACCAATATTTAAAGTAGATTGTTTTGATGAAGCTGCAAGTTTTTTTACTTCAGATGCAACAATAGCAAAGCCTCTACCATATTCTTTTGCTTTTGAAGCTTCGATTGCGGCATTTATTGCAAGTAAGTTTGTCTGCATAGATATTTTATCATTTACTTGAACTAATTCTGTTATAGAACTATTTTTTTCATTTAGTTCAGAGATAGTTTTTGAAAATTCATCTATTGCATCTGACATATTGTTTATTAAATCAAATAATTTTTGAACTAATTCAATAACATTTGTACTTTCATTTGATGCAAGTTTTGCAGAATTTAGAGAGTCACTTGACATAGCTTGTATTTCATTTGAGTGATTTATAAAATTATTAACTAGTTTTTCAATGTTTTCAATTTCTGTTAATCTGGTTTTTGAGGCGCTATTTACATTTATTGCATTGTTAGTAATATTTTGTGCTATATTCAATGAATCATTTAGATTTAATTTATCAAAAAGTGTTGCTTTTTGTTTTAAAATTTCTAGCTCATTTGAGTCTATTTCTTGTGTTGACACTTTTTATCCTTAATTGATGATATTTTCCATTGAGTTTTTTCATTACAATTATCACAAAATGGTATAACTTGCTCTTTTTTTACTTCTAAACAGCTATTACAACTAGTACATCTTAGTATTGCATTATCAACTGCTTTCTCACCTACATGGAATTTTAATTTCATAGTAATTGCTGTATACATTGAAACACAAAAGGGCACTGTAAATGTTAGAAAAAATTTAAAAAGATTTATATTTTGAAAATCTAATATAATTAGTTTTTCACCTTGGTTGATAAAATTAAGTATTATACCTACAACTAAAGCAATTTTTAATGCTCTAATAATAAGTTGTTTAGTACTTGCAATGGATAAAATAAGTTGTAGGTTTTGCAATGTTTTCCTTCTTATATATCAATGAAAAAACATTGTATCATATAATTTGTTTATTGTCTGTTTATATATCTTTCCAAAATTATTTTTGCAGCTAAGGAGTCAATCCTTCCATCTCTCTTGTATTTTATTTCACCTTTTATTAAATCTTCCGCTTCAATAGAACTCATATTTTCTTCTTGAAATACAACTTCTTTTTCAAAATCAAGTAGTTTTACAAAATGATTAATTCTTTTTTGCATATCATCACTTGCACTAGGAAATCCAACAACAAGTTTTTCTATTTCCCATTCTTTTAAAACTGTTAAGACATCATTTGAAGCTTGGTTTCTATTTTTGCGTAAAATTGCCGGAAGAGGCGTTACTATGTCACTTTGTAAGGATATTGCCATTCCTATTCTTTTTAGACCAATATCAATGCAAGCTAATTTCAATCAGTTTCCTTTAGTATATTTTAGATACTATTATATCCTTAAAAGAATAAAACTAGGAAAATATAAATGAAATTAGCTGTTTTTGATTTTGATTCAACACTTATGGATGGTGAGACTATTGACTTTTTAGCCAAGCCTCTAGGTTTAGAAGAAAAAGTTGCAGGAATTACTGAAAAAGCTATGGCTGGAGAGCTTGATTTTTTTGAATCTTTAGTAGAGAGAGTATCTTTGTTAAAAGGTTTAGAGTATTCAAAAGCTGTTGAGATCTGTAAAGATTTACCACTTATGCCGGGTGCTTATGAATTAATAAGTGAACTAAAAAAACAAGATTATAAAGTAGTGTGTTTTTCAGGTGGATTTAGAATTGGAACAACTCCTGCAAAGGAAAAACTTGGGCTTGATGCAGATTTTTCAAATATTTTACATGAAAAAGATGGGGTTTTAACAGGTCTTGTTGGTGGTGATATGATGTTTGGATTTTCAAAAGGTGATATGATTCAAAGAGTTCAGTCAATGCTTGGAGTTTCGAAAGAGAATACTTTAGTTGCAGGAGATGGAGCAAATGACGTTTCTATGTTTCCCTATGCAGGTAAAAGAGTTGCATTTTGTGCAAGAGATATTCTAAAAAAAGAGGCTAATATTATTGTTGATACAAAAGATTTAACAAAAATATTAGACCATATATAAAATAAGAAACATTCTTGTTTCTCTTTAGAGTTTGTTTCTTTAACAATTTTTTATAAATTGTGTTAAAAGAAATTTAAAAATAATAGGTACCTAAAAAAAGGAACCTTTTTTAAGGAATAAATAATGAGTTTAAAAGAAGATATTAATTTTTCATTGTGGTGTGATTTTATTGAAAGAGATTTTTTAGAAAATAAGTTTCAAGATATCATAAAGGATGAAATAATTCATGGAGCTACTTCAAACCCAGCAATTTTTGAATCATCAATTTCTAACTCAGTTGCATATGCACAACAACTTCAAATGTTACAAGCAAATGAAGCAAAGACTATTTATGAAGAATTAGCAATTACAGATATAAAAAGAGCTGCAGAACTTTTAGATGATTTACATCTTGAAGATTTAAATGATGGATTTATCTCTATTGAAGTTGACCCTTTATTATGTGATGATACGCAAGGGACTATTGAAGAGGGTATTAGATTAAATTCACAAATTGGTTCAGATAATGTTATGATTAAAGTACCTGCAACAGAGGCAGGATACGAAGCTATGAAAGAGCTTACTTCAAATGGTATTCATGTAAATGCAACTTTAATTTTCTCTCCTGAGCAGGCTATAAAATGTGCAAAAGCATTAGATGAAGGAATAAAAGCATCAAATAAAGATATTAAAGCAGTAGTTTCTGTATTTGTTTCAAGATTTGATAGAATGTGTGATTTAGAATTTAAAGAAAAAGGTCTAGAAACTGGTAAACTTGGAATTATGAATGCTACAAAATGTTACCATGAAGTTGAAAAAATAGCTAACAAAAATATTAGAACACTTTTTGCAAGTACTGGCGTAAAAGGTGATGACTTACCTCAAAGTTATTATGTAGATACACTAATTTATCCAAACTCTGTAAATACTGCACCTTTAGCTACTATAGAAGACTGGTTAGAAAATGGTAAAAAAGAAGAATCAGAAATCATTTCAGAAGTAGATTGTGACAAATATTTTGAAATATTAATGTCAAATAAAATAGATGTAAATAGAGTGTACGATGAGCTTTTAAATGATGGATTGGAGTCTTTTAAAGATTCATTTAAAGTACTTCTTTCAAAATTACAAAAAAATTAAATTTATAAAAAAGTAACCTAGAAGTAACTTTCTAGGTTATATATAAACTACTTAAGTCAAATTTCGATAAAATCCCTAACTATTTAAAAACAAGGTAAGATTATGAATAACTGGAATCCTAGTAGTTGGAGAGATTTTCCAATAAAACAACAACCAACATACACAGATTTAGAAAAATTAAAAAAAGTAGAGAAAGAATTATCATCTTATCCTCCTTTGATTTTTGCAGGTGAAGCAGAAAGATTAAAAGGACAATTAGCAAATGTAGCAGCAGGGAAAGCTTTCCTTTTACAAGGTGGAGATTGTGCTGAGTCATTTGATGCTTTTAATGCAAATAATATTAAAGACTTATTTAAAGTAATGATGCAAATGGCAGTAGTTTTAACTTTTTCAGGTGGATGTCCTGTTGTAAAAGTTGGACGAGTTGCTGGACAGTTTGCAAAGCCAAGATCTGCTGATTTTGAAGAAGTAAATGGAATTTCATTGCCTTCTTATAGAGGTGATATTATTAATACTGCTGGTTTTTCAGAAAAAGAGAGAACACCAAAAGCAAAAAGACTTTTAAAAGCTTATAACCAAAGTGCATCAACTCTAAACTTACTTAGAGCATTTGCTAGAGGTGGAATGGCAGATTTACATCAAGTTCACGCATGGAATTTAGATTTTGTTAAAGACAATGCTTTAGGTGAAAAATATGATCAACTAGCAGCAAAAATTTCTGAAACAATGAAGTTTATGGAAGCCTGTGGAATTACTGGTGATAATACAGTACAACTTAAAGAAACAGTACTTTATACTTCACATGAAGCACTATTACTTAATTATGAAGAAGCTTTAACTAGACAAGATTCGTTAAGTGGAAAATGGTATGACTGTTCTGCTCATATGTTATGGATTGGTGATAGAACTAGAGATTTAGATGGTGCACACTTAGAGTATTTTAGAGGTATTAATAACCCAATTGGTTGTAAAGTTGGACCTTCTATGAAAGAAGATGAATTACTTAAACTTATTGATGCTTTAAATCCAGAAAATGAAGCTGGTAGACTTAACTTAATAGTTAGAATGGGACATGATAAAGTATCTGATATTTTCCCTAAGCTTTTAAAAAGAGTTGAGAGTGAAGGAAAAAATATCGTATGGTCTTGTGATCCTATGCATGGAAATGTAGAAAAAGCTCCAAATGGATATAAAACAAGAGATTTTGCAAATATTTTATCTGAGGTAAAACAGTTCTTCCAAATCCATAAAGCACAAGGAAGTGTTGCAGGTGGTATTCACTTAGAAATGACTGGACAAAATGTAACAGAATGTACAGGAAGTACAAGTTCAGCAATTACAGCTGATGGACTTGCAAGTAGATATCATACTCAATGTGATCCACGATTAAATGCAGACCAATCTTTAGAGCTAGCATTTATGATTGCTGATACTTTAAAAGAGGCTAGAAATTAATTTTAATTTATAGGCATAAAAAAAGGGAGAATAGAAAATCTATTCTCCCTTTTTTATTTTAAACTTTATAAAAAAGTCTCTTTATAAATCTCTTCTTTAAATCCTACAAGAACTTTATCATCATATTCAACAATTGGTCTTTTAAGAAGCATTGGCTCTTTACAAAGCCATTCAAATTTACCATTATCATCTAAGTTTAGTTCTTTTAGTTTTAAACTTCTGTATTTTGTTCCACGAGAATTAAATACTACGTCAATACCTGCTTTTTCAATCCAAGACTTGATAGAAGTTGAAGCTGGTGTCTCTTTTTTTAAATCAAAAAAGTCAGCTTCTATATTGTTATCCTTAAAAAACCTTAAGGCTTTTCTAACAGAGTCTCAGGTTTTTATTCCAATTACCTGAATCATCATTATTCCTTAAAAATGTCCCATTTTGAAGGGATCTATTCATATTTGTCTACTTTTTAACAGAATTTATAAAAAATCCTTAAAAGTAGGAAAACTCTAAAGGACTTTACGCGTAAAGCCTATTCTATAATTTTTGGTACGATAAAGTACCCTTCTTCACTTTTTGGAGCGTGTTTTAAAATATGATTTGAAAGCTCTAAGTCTTGACTTGCCACATCTTCTCTTAAAGGTGTTCCACCTTCAATAGTACTAAATGTTGCTTCAATATTAGATACATCAATTTCATTTAAATTTTCAACAAAGTTAATAATATCAGCAAGCTCAGACTTTAAGTTTTCTTTTTTTGCATCTTCAATCTCTAAAGAAGAAAGCTTTGCTAACTTATTAATTAGTTTATCATCAACTGTCATTTTTTTCCTTCATACATTTTATGTGAGTATTTACCTCTTTTGTATAATCTTTTAACCAAAGATTTACAACAGTTCCTTTTAGTGGAGTCGAGTCTCCTTTAACTCCATAAATAAATACTGACATTGTAAAATAGGTATTATTATACCTAAAAAGAGTTTGTTCTGGAGTTAACTGCATTTCATATGCATCTTCTAAATAATCATTCCAAAAATTTTCAAAGTCATCATTTATTGTGTTTGCAATATCTGTATCTGCAAACCTATAAATTTCAGCACGTGCAAGATTTACTTCATCAATTTTATTGTTCATTTTTTTATATTTCCAAAAGCCTGATTTTATAGGATATATATACTCTTTATCTTTTACAAAATAATCTTTTTTTAATACTTTATCATTTATTTTAATTTCATTATCAAACTTTGTATCTATAAAAATTCCATTTGGAAAGTTTTCATCCAAAAGTTCTGATAATGCTTCTGGTGTTTCATAGAATTTTTCAGGGTTAAAATATGGGCTACATTCATTTGCATTTAAAATATTAAAGCAGAGAAGAAAAAGTAATACTTTTATCAAAATAACAATCCTATTTTCTTTTCTCGTAGAAATCTTTTTTAAACTCAATCCAGTTGTCAGATAATATTGCTTCTCTTGCCTGTTTCATAAGATTTAAATAGTAGTGAATATTATGCATAGAACCCAGTCTAAAATATGTCATTTCACCGGCTCTATATAAATGATTTAAATATGCTCTAGAGAAGTTTTTACAAGTGTAACAATCACACTCTTCATCAATTGGTTTTGCATCTTCTTTGAATTTTGCACCTCTTATATTTAATCTTCCAAAAGAAGTAAATAGAGTTCCATTTCTAGCATTTCTAGTTGGCATAACACAGTCAAACATATCTACCCCACGTTCTATATTTTCAATTAAATCTTCAGGTGTTCCAACTCCCATAAGATATCTGGGTTTATCTTTTGGCATAAAATCAGTTGTCCACTCAACTGTTTCATACATATCAGCATTTGGTTCTCCAACACTAAGTCCACCAATTGCAAAGCCATCAAAATCATTAAGTGCACAAAGTTGCTCTGCACTCATTTTTCTAAACTCTTTATCTGTTCCACCTTGAATGATTGCAAAAATATTTTGTTTAGTTCCTATACCTTTTTCTTTTTGAGACATATGATATGTGATGGCTTCTTTTGCCCAAGCAGTTGTTCTTTCAATAGATTTCTGAATTCTCTCTTTTGTATTTGGAAGTGCTACTAAATCATCTAAAATCATCATGATATCAGAGCCTAATTCATATTGTGTATCAAGTACGCCTTTAGGTGTAAAATAGTGTTTACTTCCATCAATATGAGATTTAAACATAATACCATTTTCATCTGGTTTTGAAGTATCACTCAATGAGAATGCTTGAAAGCCTCCTGAATCAGTTAAAAAAGAGTTTGGAAATTTTGAAAAGCCGTGCAATCCTCCAAATTTTTTAATAAGTTTACTTCCTGGTCTTAAATATAAGTGATAAGTATTTCCTAAAATTATTTTCGCACCCATGCTTAACATATCATTTGCATCAAGTGCTTTTACAGTAGCTTGTGTTCCAACAGGCATAAAAACAGGTGTTTGAATTGTACTATGTTCAGTTTCAATTGTACAAGCTCTTGTTTTATGTGTTGATGTAGCATCTATTTTAAATTTCATTTATTTTTCATTTCCTTTTACTAAAATAAGATTATATCTAAGAAATGATTGATATATAATTTCACAAGCATAAAATAATTAAATAAAGTTATTTATTTTTGACTTTATAAATCTAATATATAAAAAGTGTTACAATTTCAGTTAAGGATTAATAAATGAAAAGAATATTATTTGTTATTTTTATACTATCTTCAACTGTCTTTTCTAGAGAGTTAGTACTTACCTTAGATGAAGCCATAGACTTAGCTCTAAAAAATAATGCTTTAAATAGAATCTCAAAACTTAATTTAGAAATTGCAAATGCTCAATATCAACAAGCTCTTAGTTCAAATTATCCAAGTTTAGATGCAGTTTTTTATGCTTCAAGAGATAAAAATGATACAATTTTTCAACAAAGAGGAGTTTTTACTTTATCTTCTGATTTGACAAAAACTTTGGCTTTAGCAAATACTTTAAATATTCCAGAAGATGCTCCCGGTATATTGACTACTAGAACAGCTACTCAGGCTGTAATTTCAGGAACACCATCTAGTTCTTTTCCTAGTGGTGAAATCAGTGCAGATATTGATACCAAAGCAAAAGGCCGAGATACTGCAAGAGGTCAATTAGAATTAAATTATCCTATTTACACAGGTGGAAAGTTATCTGCAATAATTGAGCAAGCTAGATTAAACAAAAGCATTATGAAACAATCAATTGTAAGAGATGAAAATAGTATAGTATTTGATGTTAAAAAGTATTATTATGGGTATGTTTTAACAAGTGAATTATCAAAATTAGTAAATAAAATTTATGATAATATGAAATTTAGTACTGAACTAGCAAAAGAATTTTTAGAAAATGGTAGTGATTTGAAAATCAATAAAACAGATTATTTAAATGCAAAATTAACTACTTCTCTTATTCAATCTACATTAGCCAAGATTGAATTAAATAAAAAAATGCTTGAAGGTGCAATTTCAAATTTAGTAGGTTTAAAATATAGTGATAATTTGAAAATAGTTTATGATAATCAAAGTATTTTAAAGCAAAATAAGTCATTGCAAGAGTTAATTAAAAAGTCATATGATTTAAACCCTGATATGAATAGTATAAATCTTGCATTAAAAATTAAAAAGCAACAAATCAAAGAGGCAGATTCAAATAACTATCCTATGGTAAATTTATTTGGAAATGTAAGTAAGACTTATAATTCATATGAGTATGGATACTTAAATGAAGACAATGAAAACTCGTGGAGTATCGGTGTCGCATTGAAATTGTCTCTTTTTGATGGTTTTAAAACGAAAAATAAAGTTATAGAGAAAAAGATAGATAAAAAAATTGTTGAAGAGCAAAAGGTTCTTTTAGAAGAGGGATTAGCTCTACAGCTTAAAAATGAGTTTATAAAAAGTTCAATTGGATATAAACAAATTGAAATATTAAAAGATGCAGTTAAAACAGCTAGTGAAAATAGTAGAATGAATTTTAAAGGATTTCAGTATGAAATGATTGAAGCAAAAGAGTTAATTCAATCACAACTTATTGAAGTATATGTGAAAGCAGATCATTTAAAATATATTCATGATTATTTAGTATCTTTAGCTACCATTGATAAATTAGTTGGTACCAAAATAGATGAGAAATTTTAAATATTTATATATCATATTATTTTTAGCTCTTTCTTTAAATGCCGTGAATAAGGATTTAACAAAAGAGTATTACTTTGGTGTAGCAATAAATAAATTTAATAAAGCCAATCAAAATCGAATAAAATATTTACTTCTTAGACTTACGAATGAAATGCAAAGTTTGTATAAAGCAAAGATAAACATTGTATTTATAGAAAATGACAAGGATTTGTTAAAAGATTTTCAATCATTTAATAAAATGAATGCAATGGTAGTTTATACAAACTTTTATTTACAAAATAAAGAAGAGTTAAAAAAAGTATCAATGAATCCATTTTTATTTAATAGTGCTAGCCAAGAGAAAAACCAATACTATTTAATAGCAAATAAAGAATCAAATATAAAAACAGTAAAAGATTTAAAAAATAAGACCTATGCAGGCTATGTTGCAGATGATGGATATGAGGTATGGTTAGATTATATAGTTAGAAAAGAATTAAACACTTCTATTGAAAATATTATTAAAGAAAAAAATATAAAACAAAAAAACAAAAAGCTACTTTTAGATGTCTACTTTAATAAATCAGATTTTACAGTTGTATCAAAAGTAGTATATAACGATATGCTTTTATTAAATCCTGCAATAGAAAAAAATACAGTAATAATAGAAAAGTCAGAACCAATTTTCTTTTTTGGTTTAGGTTTATTTCATAAAAATACTCCTAAAGAGCTTGTTGAAGACTTCTTTAAAATAGTAGATAATGGGGATTTTAATAGAAAGTTTAAAGAATTATTTCTAATATTAAATTTATACGGCTTACAAAAAACATCTTTTGAAGATTTAAGAAGTTTAGATACTTACTATGATGAATATAATAGATTAAAAAAGAGTAACTAAAATGTTTTTTAATAGGGATACGATTTTTGGGAAAATATTTAAAGTTTTATTTCTTGCGATAATCTCATTCTCAACAATATTTGCAGTCTATTTTATCTCTAATCAAAAAGATCAGATTTTAAGATCTCTTAAATTAGAAGCCCATAGTATTGCAAAAATGCTTACATATGCTTCTTCTGATGCTATTGTTTTAGATGATGGTGCTTTTTTAGTGGAATTTAATTATGAGTTTATGAAAGAAAATGATAGTTTAAAAGCTTTAATTATTTCTAAGCTTGATAAAACCAGTTACATAATAAGAAAAGATGGTTGGGCTTTTGAAAATAAGATAGATAAAATATTTTTAAATGGAGAAAAAAAAGAGGTTACGTCACGAATAATTTTATCTCCAATTAGTAATGAAAATATTTTTCATTATGTTTTCCCTATTGAGTTTTCTGGAACACATTGGGGTTGGCTACATTTAAATATGTCTTTAGATAATTATAATAAAAAGATTTCTAATATGTATCTAGAGTTTTTTACATTTTTTATAATTTTATTATTGTTATCTATGATTGTATCTTATATTGTTGCGAAGAATTTTTCAAATCCTATTATAAGATTGAATAAAGTTGCAAATAGGATATCAAGAGGACATTTAGAATTAAGAAGTGATTACAAAAGTAGTGATGAAATAGGTCAACTTTCGGACTCTTTTAATAAAATGATTTCTAAAATTGAAGAATCTCAAGCTGAGTTAAGAACTTCCCATGAAGACCTTGAACAAAGAGTTAAAGAGAGAACTTTAGAATTATATGAAGCAAATAGAAAATTACAAGATAATAGTGTTGAGTTAGAAGAATTGAATATAAATCTTGATAAAAAGGTTAAAGACGAAGTAGAGAAAAGAACTAAACAAGAAGGGCTTTTAATTCAACAATCAAGACTTGCAGCCATGGGTGAAATGCTTGGAAATATTGCACATCAATGGAGACAACCACTTTCTGTAGTAACAACAGCTGCCACAGGTATAAAAGTAGAAAAAGAGTTTGGCTTATCAAATGAAAAAGCTGAGGTTGAAAAATTAGATACTATTATTAAAACATCTAACTTTTTATCAAATACTATAGAAGATTTTAGTAACTTTTTTAAACCAAATAAAAATAAAGTTGATTTTAGTATAGAAGAGAGAGTTGAACAATCTTTAGAATTAGTAAGTGCAAGTTTAAATTTCAATCATATATGTGTAAAAAGAGAATATAGTGAAATTGATAAAGTTTATGGTTTTCCAAATGAATATTCACAAGCAATTTTAAATATTTTAACAAATGCAAAAGATGTAATTGTTGAAAATAGAATTAAAGAACCTCTAATAAAAATAAAAACATATAAAAAGAACAAAAAAGGCTATTTAGAGATTGAAGATAATGCAGGTGGAATAAAAAGTAAAGTTTTAGAAAAAATATTTGATCCTTATTTTACAACAAAACATCAAAGTCAAGGTACAGGGATTGGTTTATATATGTCAAAGATGATTATTGAACAAAATATGAATGGAAAACTAGAAGCTAAAAACGGAAAAAATGGAGCGATATTTATTATATCTATTCCTATTATTTAAGAAGAGAAATGAATTATAAATTATTTTTTATTGTATTTTTATTTACTGTTAGTGTTTTTGCTGATGACAAAAAAGTAAATATTGGTGTTTTATATGAAAAAATATTTACTACAAAAAAAGAAGCTCAAATAGGGGCAAAAATTTGGCTTAAATATATGGAAAAAAAGCCTTACTTTGAAGGTGTAAATGTAATACTCTATGAAGATGAAAAACTTATTATTGATGATTATATTAATAATAAAATAGGAGGAATGATATCAAATCTTACTCTTTATTTTAAAAATAAAAATGATTTAGATAAAGCAAGTAGAAGAAGATGGATTCCTTCAACTACAAAAGAGATATATGAACAGTATTATTTAATAAAACATAAAGATTCATCTGTAACTTTAGATAATCTAGAACAAAAAAGTGTTTTTTATAAAAATGATATAGGTAAAGTATGGCTAGAGTCTGTAATCTTAAAAAAATATAAGAAACCCTTAGAAAAAGTTTTTAAAAAAGTTCTTGAGATAAAAAAGCCTCAACAGTTAATTTTTAATGTGTTTTTTAATAAAAATGAGTTGTCTGTAATTCCTAAAAAACTTTATGATTCTATGCTTGAGTTAAATCCTCAAATAAGACAAAAAATCAAAATAATATCAAAATCAGAACCTATATTTTTTTCTGGAATAGGTTTTACACATAATAAACTAGATGAAAAATATTTTTTAATGTTAGATGAAATGACAAATGATATTAATAGTTCAGAAAACGGTTTAGAACTGATTTCTCTTATTGATTTAGTTAGGGTTAAAGTTGTCAATAATAAGGATTTTGAAGATTTAACAATTTTTTATGAAGAGTATTTTAGATTAAAAGAACTATATGGTAAAAAGGAACAAAAATGAAACTATTTATAGTATTTATTCTTTTTATTGTTTCTTCAATATCTTTATTTGCAAATGAAGAGAAATTAAAAATTGGGATTATGTATGAAAAGTTGTTTACAACAAAAAAAGAGGCAAAAATAGGCTCAGAACTTTGGTTGAAACAAATGCAAGAAAAAGATAAAAACTTTAAACTAGAGATGATATTTTATAAAGATGAGAAGAGATTGCTTGATGATTATATAAATAAAAAGATTTCTGTTATAGTTTCTAATGCTATTTCATATTATGAAAATAAAAAAATTATAGATAGTTTTTCAAATCATAAATGGGTAATGAGCCTATCTGAAGGAATATTTGATAAGTTTTATTTAATAAAAAATAGAGAGTTGAAATTTGATTTAGAAAGTTTGAAAAACAAAAAAATATATTATAAAAATGAAATGGCTAAAATTTGGCTTGATTCTTTGATATTTAAAGAAAAAAAGAAATCTATTATTAAAAAGTATACAAAAATTGAAAAAGCAAATAAGTTGATTTTCAATATATTCTTTAATAAAAATGAGTTATCTATAATTTCAAAAGATACTTATGAATCAATGCTAGAATTAAATCCCCAAATTAAACAAAAAATTGAAATAGTGAGTGAATCTGAAGCAATGTTTTTTGATGGCATTGGATTTACGAGAAAAGATATATGTTCTGAGTTTGAAAAGATGTTAGAATTAATGAGAATAAAACTTGTAAAAAAAGAGAAAGAGTTTGATGTATTATCTTTTGTAGATATTCAAAAAGTGTATATTTTAAAAAATAATGATTTAGATAAATTAGATAGATTTTATAAAGATTATTCTAATCTTAAAAAGATTTACAAATAAGGAGGAAAATATGAGGTTATTAAATATTATTATCATTTTTTTCCTTTTTTCTAATATTTTAAATGCAAAAGAAAATAGTAGTTATATAGGAATACTATCTGAAAAAATTTTTACTACTCAAAAAGAAGCTAAGATTGCTGCAAAAATTTGGACAAAGTATATGTCTGAAATAGGTTATGAAAATGTTTTTATCAAATTTTATGATGATGAAAATGTATTGATTGCTGACTACCTTAACAATAAAGTAAGCACAATATTAGGTACATATCAAATGTATTATAAAAATAAAAGTATTATAGATAATGTTTCAAAAAGGAGATGGATACCAACTATTTCTAAAAATACATTTGAGCAATTTTATTTGATTAAAAATGTAGATTCTGAAATAACTATTAATAATTTAAATAATAAGATATTAAATTACAAAGATAATATTGGAAAAATTTGGCTTGATTCTATTATTATGAGTAAATATAAGAAAAGTGTATCTAAGGTATTTAGCGAAATTATTGATATAAAGAAACCCCAGAAACTTATATTTAATGTATTTTTTAATAAAAATCAACTCTCTGTAGTCTCTAAAAAACTTTATGATGATATGATTGAATTGAATCCTCAAATAAAAAATAAAATAGAGATATTAGAAAAATCTAAAATTACATTTATTTCAGGAATAGGTTTTACTAGTAAAAAAATTAATCCATACTATGATGATATGCTTAAAAATATAAGAAAAGATATAGACAAAAAAGGGATTATTAAACTATCTCCTTCTATAAATATTTATGAGTTTTATGATATATCAAATGAAGAGTTAAAACCACTAGATAGTTTTTTTAGTTTCTATTTAAATTTAAAAAGAAAATATAATTAATGTAATTTTTTAGTGAATATAAAATTTAGTACTTTTAGATATAATACCCTATGAAAAAAATATTAGTTATTCTTGATGGTATAGTTGCAAAAAAACTAATGCAGAGAATTGTTGAATCAAATACAAGAGAAAACAATTACGATGTAGTTTATATGAATGATGTAGTTTTACCTGAACAAAAAGCATCAAACTTTACATTTTATAAATTTGACCCAACTTCTGAATCTAAACTTGGTATGGTTTTGGATAAAAATGTTCACTCTGAAGTATTAATTGCTTTAAACTCAAAAGATGAGATGTTAAATGTAATTAAGAACATAAAAGAGAGAAAGAAAAATCTACAAATTACAATATTAGATTATTGGGGAATTGAGTTAGAAGACCCTTATGTAAATATATATAAAGGTATTGAAGTTCTGGCAAATGGTATGGTAGAAAGACTACCAAATATACCAGTAATGGCTCAAAATATTGGACTAAAACAAGGTGAAATTATGGAAATCCATATACCTTTTGGAAGTTCATATGCATATAGATATATTGGTTCAATTGAGCAAACAGAGTGGAAAATTTTTGGTTTGTATAGAAATCAACAACTTATAAATATAAAACCTTCTTTGATTTTAAAACCAAATGATGTGATATTAGTTATTGGAAAACCAACAGTACTAATGCAAGTTTACAATGCTATTGGTAAATCACAAGGGCAATTTCCTATGCCTTTTGGACACAATATTTATTTATATTTAGACCTTTATTTACAAAATAAAAAAAGAGTTCAAGATGTAATTGAAGAGGTTAAATATTTAAATAAGAAGTTTAAAAACCAAAAATTAATTGTAAGAGTTACAAGACCAACTACAGTTGGGCTTATGAACTTGATAAAACAGAGTTTTGAAGAAGATGAAACCGTAGAAATAAAAATGGATTATCATAATTTAGGAATGATTAAACTTCTAAAAAATGATACAAAAGCTTTTGATATAGGAATGGTTATCTTAACAAATGAGATGTTTAGAAATAAAAAACATATTAAAGATATTTTAGATTTAAGAGTACCTATTTTTAAACTAGGTGATGAATTAACAGGTGGTATTAAAAAGACAGTAGTTTTAATCAATGATGTTAACTCTTATGAACAAATATCTCCAGTTGTTTTTGATGTTTCAAGTCAATTAAGAACCAAAACTAGAATTTTTGATATGGATCCAATTGGTGAACATGAAGATAAAACTAGATTACTTGATCATTTTGAAAATTTAGCAAAAATATTTAATCAAAAAATTGAAATTATATCAAATGAAAAAAATCCAATTAGAGAGTTGAAAAAGCAGACAAATACGCTACAAATACTACCTTTAAAAGAAGATATGTTTAATCAAAGATTCTCATGGAAGTTTTTATATACGAATCCAGATTTAATATCTTTTGATATGAAAAAATATAGCCAATTATTAATACCTGTAATAGAAGAATAAGGAAGAGAATGAATTTTGAAAAATATCCATTTGAAAAATTAAATGAATTATTAGTAAATGTAAAACCAAATGAAAAATATGAATTATCAGCTTTAACAATAGGTGAGCCAAAATTTGAAACACCTGAGTTTATACAAAAAAGTTTAAAAGAAAATACATCTTTTTTACAAAAATATCCAGCTAGTGCAGGTTTGCCTGAGCTTAAAGAGTCTATGATAAATTTTGTACAAAAAAGATTTAGTGTTACACTAGAAATGGAACAAATTATTCCTACTTTTGGAACAAGAGAAGCTCTTTTCAACTTTCCTCAATTTGCACTATTTGAGAAAGAAAACCCAACTATTGCTTTTACTAATCCTTTTTATCAAATTTATGAAGGTGCAGCACGTGCAAGTAGAGCTGAAGTTATTCATATTGATTTAACGAAAGAGAATGATTTTAAAGCAAAGTTATCTAATGAAGAGATGAAAAAATGTGACCTAGTGATTTTAAATTATCCTAATAATCCTACATCAGCAGAAATGACAAAATCAGAATTAGGTGATTGGGTTAAAAAAGCTTTAGAGTTTAATTTTATATTAGTAAATGATGAGTGTTATTCTGAAATATATTTTGATGAAAAAGAAAAACCAGCATCTTTATTAGAAGCAAGTATTGAAGTTGGAAATAGGCAGTTTAAAAATGTATTAGTTATGAACTCTATTTCAAAGAGAAGTTCAGCACCTGGTTTAAGAAGTGGTTTTATAGCTGGAGATGCTTCAATTTTAAAAGATTATATGAAGTATAGAACTTATGTGGGATGTGCTTCTCCTGTACCTTTGCAAAAGGCAGCAGCTGACGCATGGAATGAAGAGTCTCATGTTGAAGGTTTTAGAAAAATTTATAGAGAAAATTTTAAAATTGCACAAGAAATTTTAGGAGTAAATCCTCCTAAGGCTACATTCTATATCTGGCTTGAAGTTGAAGATGAATTAGAATTTACAAAAAAACTTTTTGAAGAGAAACATATTAAGGTATTACCAGGAAGTTTTTTAGGTAGAGAAGGTATTGGAAAAGGCTATGTAAGAATTGCCTTAGTCGAAAATGCAGAAAAAACAAAAGAAGTATTAACAAGATTAAAGGATTTTATTGATGGATAAAGAGCAACTTCATGATGCAAGAACAAACCCCGACTTTATAAAATATTTAGAAGAGACAAGGGAAGATGCAATTGCAACAAAGAATATTTCAGCACTCTATGAGGTTTTAGACTCTTTACTTATTTTAGACTTGGATGAAGAAAAAGTAAATTCTGTTTATCAAAATATTTTAAAAATAGCTTTTGATGAGGTTCAAAATATAATCAATGATAATCGAAAACTTACATTAGAAGGTGATGACCTTTTTTATGTAAGAGCTTTTTATGAACACGCAATTGAAAAGTGGAGTTATGAAAATTTTGAAGGTGCAAGAGAATTAATATTTGTTTTATCAAATATTCTTGAAGATGAACTTTTAGAAGATGCTCTAAAAGCTCATATTATTGCCCTTGCAGTAAATACAAATTTGGATAGTTTTTATGAAGATGATGTAAATTTAGAATCTGCAAATGAAGATGAAAAATATGGATATTTTATTACAGAATTTAATTATGATTTAAAAGAGTATTTAGAGTTAAATAAAAAGACTCTTAGTGAAGAGTATGAAAAACTAAAACATTTATTGGAAAATTAATGAAAGTACATTTTATTGGAATTGGTGGAATTGGACTTTCTGCCTTAGCAAGATTTTTAAGTAATGATGGACATGAAGTTTGTGGTTCGGATATGAAAAGTTCTCCTATTACAAGAGAACTTGAAAATGAAGGTATAAAAGTTTCTTGTCCTCAAGATGCTTCAAATATTAATGATGACCTTGATTTAGTAGTCTATTCTGCTGCTGTTACTGATGAAAATCCTGAATTAATAGAAGCAAGAATTAAACAAATTAAAACATTATCGAGAAAAGAAGCTTTACCTATTATTTTAGGTGATAAGAAAAATTATTGTGTTGCAGGAGCTCATGGTAAATCAACTACGACAGCAATATTAGCTTCTATTTTACAAAGCTCAGCACTTATTGGCGCAATATCAAAAGATTTTGGTTCAAATTTTAGATATGTAAATGATTTAGTCGCTTTTGAAGCAGATGAATCTGATGCGAGTTTTCTTTTATCAAGTCCTTATTGTTCAATTGTGACAAATGCAGAACCAGAGCACATGGAATATTATCATTATGATTATGATAAGTTTTTTGGTGCTTATGAAAAGTTTATAGAACTTGGAACAAAAAAAGTTGTTAATGGAGAAGATGAATATATAAAAAAATTAAATATTGAAAATGCAGATTTTTTATACCCAAGTGTTGATATTAAAAATCTATCTTATCTTTTAAAAGATGGTGAACCATTTACAAAATTTGATTTAAAAGATTTAGGTTCTTTTGAAGTTTGGGGATTTGGATACCATATTGCAATAGATGCCTCTTTAGCAATACTTGCAGCTTTAAATGAATTGTCTGTAGATGAGATAAGAGAAAATCTAAAGAATTACAAAGGCATCAAAAAAAGATTTGATGTGGTTCAAAAAAATGACAAAATGGTTGTAGTTGATGATTATGCACATCATCCAACTGAAATTGAAGCAACTATGAGATCTGTTGAGTTGTATGATAATTTAACAAATATGAATAGAAGAATTGTAATCTGGCAGCCACATAAATATTCAAGAACTAGTGATAATCTTGAAGGCTTTAAAAAATGTTTTAGACGTTGTGATGAGCTTGTAATTTTACCAATTTGGACAATTCCTGGTGAACAAATAATTGAAATAGATTTCAAAAAAGAGTTTGCTCAATATAATCCAATATTTGCTGATAGTTTAAAAGCTAGTCAAGATAGAGTTGAGCTAGTAAAAGATGGAAAAGTATTCCATACTTTCGAAGATGGAATTGTTTTAGGTGTTGGTGCAGGAGACATAACTTATCAATTAAGACATTAACTAACTTTAATATTTTTATATTAAAATATAGTAGACCTTTAAAAGGGAGAGATGTATGAAAGTATTAGTTAGAAAGTTTTTAAAAAAAGAGTCAACATCTGGCTTGATTTTAATGGCTGTGACTGTAATAGCTTTAATATTTAGTAATACATTTCTATCTGAATTTTATACAAACATCTTACATACAAAAATTGAGTTGAAAGTTGGAGATTTTTTAGAAATCTCCAAACCTGTAATTTTATGGGTAAACGATGGATTGATGGCTATTTTCTTTTTATTAATAGGCTTAGAGATAAAAAGAGAATTGATTATGGGGCATTTATCCTCTTTCTCTAAAATAGCACTTCCTGCAATAGCCGCAGTTGGGGGCATGCTTTTCCCTGCTTTAGTTTTTATTTTTTTTAATCATGGAAATGATTTTGCAATGAGAGGTTGGGCAATTCCCACTGCGACTGATATTGCATTTGCTTTAGGTATAGTCTCTTTACTTGGTAAAAGAGTTCCTACTTCTTTAAAAATATTTTTAATGGCGCTGGCTATTTTTGATGATTTAGGAGCAATTATAATTATTGCACTTTTTTACACTTCTCAGCTTTCATTTACAGCAATTGCAGGAGCTTTATTTTGTATAATTGCTCTTTATTTATTAAATAAATTAGAAGTTACTTTAGTAGGTGTATATGCAATTGTAGGTTCAATTCTTTGGATATTTGTATTGAAATCAGGAATTCATGCAACACTTGCAGGGATTATTATTGCTTTTTCAATTCCATTAAATGCAATTAATGAAAAGCATAAAAGGATCTCTCCTGTAAGAACATTACAGCATTATATTCACTTTTGGGTAGCCTTTTATATTCTTCCTATTTTTGCTTTTGTAAATGCAGGTATTGATCTAAGAGATATGTCTTTAGAAAAGGTACTAAATCCAGTCTCATTAGGAATAATATTAGGTCTATTTTTAGGTAAACAAATAGGTGTATTTCTTTTTACTTTTTTAGCAGTAAAGTTTAAATTGGCAAAACTTCCAAGATGTACAACTTGGGTGCAAATTTATGGTATATCAGTTCTAACAGGAATAGGTTTTACCATGAGTCTTTTTATAGACTCTTTAGCTTATCAAGATACTAATATGTTTTTTTACACTGATAAACTAGGAATATTAATAGGTTCTTTTCTGTCTGGTATATTTGGATATTTAATATTAAGATATATGAAGAATAAAAAGAATTGTAATATTTAAATAGGTTTTATATAACCATTCTCTATAATAATTCTTTCTTCTAATTCAAGTTCAAAAATCTTTTCTTTATATTTTTTCAATGCTTCTTCATATAGAGGAAAACTATTTATATAAGTATCTAGTTCACTATCATTTTTATTTATGGTTCCAAAAGTATCTAAAAACTTATCTAAATTGTATATAGGTTCAATCAATCCTTCCTCAACTAGTTTCTGTGTTCCTAAACTTTCATTTAATCTGTGAGGTATAGTATAAACTTTTTTACCCATTTCAAGAGCATAATTAATAGAAGTTAATGTTCCACTTTTTTCATCAGCTTGTGTGACAATAAGAATTTCTCCTAAGGCAACTACTAGCTCATTTCTATGTACAAAAGTATAATTCCTTGGTTTCTCTCCATCTTTATAAGTACTTAATATGAGACCTTCTTTTTCAATAGAATCAATAAGTTTTGAATTGATTGCAGGATATTTTATATCAAGTCCATTTGCAATAACTGCAATTGTATTTAAACTTCCTGCAGCATTATGAGATATTGCATCTACTCCTATTGCAGCACCACTTACAATGATAATTTCTCTTTTTGATAATTCGTTTGCAAGTTTATGTGTAATTTGTTTTGTGTATGAATTTGGTTTTCTAGTGCCAACTATTGAGATTTTTCTTTTTCTAAGAAGTGAAGTATTACCTTTATAAAAGATCTCATTTGGATATTTTTTCATGCTGTCTAGTTCTTTTATATGAAAGTTTAATTGTTTTGTCATGAATACTCTATAATAATTTTTATTATTATAAGTAAAGTAATCTTAGTTTATAATAAAATATATTATTTATTTAAAAAAGGAAGCTGATTTAAGTAGATAAGCTCTAAATCCTTTAATAAATGCTTTGATTGTTTTAATACTTTTATAGTAATTGAATGAGGGTGGCAGATAGCTATTGCATGACCATTCTTTTTAGCAATTTTAATTGCTTTCTTTAGTTGGTTTTGTATATATGAAAAATCTTGTTCATTATCTAAAAATACATTTCTCACTATATATGGCATATTGTATTTTTTTGCCATTTTTTTCCCTAGAGTTTTACTTGTTGTTCTACTATCCATAAATATAAAATCATGTTTTTTAAGTGCTCGAAATAGGTTATCCATACCTTCTTCATTTTCTGTAAATTTACTACCTGTATGATTATTGGTATATTTTGCATTTGGATACCATTTTCTAATTTGTGCAACTCTATTTTCTATTGTTTCATAAGAATCACCTACATGTAAAGTATGTTTTTCTTCACCTCTATATGTAGTTGCTTCCATAGGAAAATGAATCATATAAAAAGGCAAGTCTTGTGCAATTTTTGCAGAATTTTTATGATCTGGAGTTGGTGGCATTACAGATATAGTTGTTCTGTATCCTATAGAATTTATTTGATTTATTTGATATTGTGTTGTTACATCATCTATTACTATTGCAAGTTTTGGTTTATTTGTTTGTATTGGTAATGTTTCATGCTCTTTAATTTTTTTTACAATAATTTTTTCTTCTATTTGTTCTTTTTTATCTTTTTGTTTTACTTGATTTGTTTCTTCTATCTGTTCTTTTTTATCTTCAATTTTCTTTTTTGTAGTGTCTATGATATCTTTGTCGATATATTCTTCATATAAATCTTTTGTATATTCTTCAAATTGATCTTTTTTTATCTCTATATTGTCTACGTATTTATTTATTTGTTCTTCGCTTTTTTCTTCTACTTCAGTAATTTTTTTTTCAATAGTCTTTTGTATGTTTTTTGTAGTAGTTTTTGCTTTTTTTAATTCTTGAGTATCATATGTATATAAAATATATGCAATAACTAAAATAAGTGCAACAATAATTGCTAATAGTGAATTCAAAAGTTTAAAATTTGTATTTTTACTTTTGCGAGTTTTTCTTTTATGATGTTTTTTTTTAATTTTTCGTTTTGTCATTAAAATAATAGGAAGACTTTAAAGTAAGGGGATATTTAAATCTTACCTTACTTTAAAATATAATTAGTTTTTGTCTAAATCAACGATTTTGCTTGAAGAAATCCAAGGCATCATTTCTCTTAATTTATTACCAGTTTGTTCAATTAATGAAGCTTTAGCGTTAGCTCTTTCAGCGTTCATTCTTGGGTATCCTGATTGACCTTCTAAGATAAAGTCTTTTGCGAATCTACCATCTTGAATCTCTTTTAAAATTTCTTTCATAGCTTCTTTTGATTCTTTATTGATAACTCTTTTTCCAGATACGTAATCACCGTATTCAGCAGTATTAGAAATAGAATATCTCATATCAGAAATTCCACCCTCATACATTAAGTCAACAATTAATTTTAATTCATGTAAACACTCGAAGTATGCCATTTCTGGAGCATAACCAGCTTCAGTTAATGTTTCGAATCCAGCTTGAACTAAAGATACAGCTCCACCACATAATACAGCTTGCTCTCCGAATAAGTCAGTTTCAGTTTCATCTTTAAAAGTAGTTTCAATAATCCCTGTTCTTCCACCACCAATTGCAGATGCATATGCTAATGCAACTTCTTTAGTATCACCTGAAGCATCTTGAGCAACAGCGATTAAGTCAGGAATTCCTCCACCTTTAGTGAATTCATTTCTTACTGTGTGACCTGGTGCTTTTGGAGCAACCATCATAACATTTCCATTAGCTTCTGGAGTAATTCTTCCATAGTGAATATTAAATCCGTGTCCGAATGCTAAGTAAGCACCATCTTTAAGGTTTGGTTGAATTTCATTGTAGTAGATTTCAGATTGATTTTCATCTGGTAATAAAATCATTACAACATCTGCACCAACAGTTGCATCTGCAACAGTTTTAACTTCAAAACCTTTAGCTTCAGCTTTTGCCCAAGAAGAACCACCTTTTCTTAATCCAACAACAACTTCAACACCAGAGTCTCTTAAGTTCTCAGCGTGTGCGTGCCCTTGTGATCCAAAACCGATCATTGCAACTTTTTTAGATTTAATTAATTCGATATTACAATCTTTGTCGTAGTAAACATTTAATGCCATTATTATTCCTCACGTAAATTTTTGTTGGATTATATCGAAATAAAACTAATTTTTAGATAATATGTATTCAAATTATATAAGGACTATATCTTGTTAAAAGAGTTATTTACAAAATTACAATGTCATGAAAAAGAGTTTAACTCTAATGAAATTGAAAAATTAAAAGAGTTTATGAAAGATGATATTGTGATATTTGATAATGGAGAGTATCATCTAAATTCAAAATATAAAGTAGGAACTGTAAAAGTTAATAAAAACAGAGCTATTTTACATGATTTATTAAATGAGCATAAAGATATTGCTTTGGATTTTGAGCATTTAAATGGTGCATATGATGGAGATTTAGTCTTAGCAAAAAGAGTTTTTAATCCAAGAAGTAAAATAAAAGCAAAAATAATCAGTGTTTTTGCTGGTAAAAAAAGTGATATTCTAGTTTATGTAAAAGATAAAAAATATTTTACAGTAAAAGAGAATATTTTATTGCAAAATCAAAAAAGCGTAGAATCAAAAGAGGGTGATGTTCTTTTAGTAGATAGTAAAAGTTTTGAAATCTCAAAAAATCTTGGAAATATTGAAGATGCATATGTAGATGAAAAAATATCATTACATTTATATAATGAAGAGTTTAGGTTAAATCCTAAGATTGAAGTTGATGCAAAGATGGATGATAAAAAAGAACGAGTTGATTTAACCAACCTTCCTTTTTGTACTATTGATCCAAATTCTGCAAAAGATCATGATGATGCTATTTATTTTGATTGGCTAAATGCAGTATTATATGTAGCTATTGCGGATGTATCTTATTTTGTGGAAGAGGGAAGTAAATTAGATATTGAAGCATTTAAAAAATCTACTTCTGCATATTTACCTTCAAAAGTTTTACCAATGCTTCCAAATGAACTTAGTGAAGATATGTGTTCTTTAAAAGAGGGAGTTGATAGATACTCTTATGTGTTTAAAATTCATTTAGATTTAGAAAAATTAGAAGTAAAAAAATCAGAACTTTTTGAAGCAGTTATAAATTCTCATAGAAAATTTTCTTATGGAAGAATTGATAGGGTTTTAGATGATAAGCTAGATACATATACCCAAGTAGAAAAAGAGATATTTGATTATCTTGTACCTTTATATGAAGTTACAAAAAGTTTTAGAGCAAAAAGATTAAAAATAGGATATGACTTTAGAAGTAGTGAATTTAGGTTAAGACTAAATAGAAATAATGAAATTCAAAATATAGAGGTTGAAAAGTCTACAGCCTCACATCAATTAGTTGAAGAGTGTATGTTATTTGCAAATATAGAGGCAAGTAAAAAAGTAAATAGTGTAGGTATTTTTAGGATACATGAAGAACCACCTTTTAAAGCTATTTCAAAACTTGTAGATGATGTAAATGCTTTGGGTATAAAAGTAAAACTACAAAATGACGTACATGATACTATTACTCATATTCAAAGTAAAGCAAAGACTTCAGTCATAAGAGAAGAGATTGATGAACTAATTATTCATGCTCAAACTCAAGCTAAATACTCTTCTAAAAACTTAGGACACTTTGGTTTAGGATTTAAATCATATTCTCATTTTACAAGTCCTATTAGAAGATACTCTGATTTAGTTCTTCATAGAATTCTAAAATCAAAACAAACTCCAAAAAATATTGATGAAATATGTGAGCATATTTCTATTCAAGAGAGAAAAATAGATCAAATGGTTTGGGACTATGAAGATAGAAAATATGCAAGATGGGCTATGAAAAATATAGGAGCTGAAGTAAAAGCTAGAATTACAGATAATGAAAGAGGCTATGCAGTTACTTTTGGTGAAATGCCAGGAGCTAAAATACATCTTGATAATTATAAGGGGCAAGTCTTATTTAGTAAAGTTAAAGTTGTGATAAAATCTTCTGATATTATCACTAAACAAATAGTTGGTTCAGTAAAATATTAGTGTCTTTTTAGACACTAATAATAGTTTCTCCTGATTTTATCCAATCACTTAAAAATTCACCAGTATAAAATACATCTATATTACAAGAGTCTAGTCCTCCTTTGATTTCCATATCATCAGCACATTTTAAGCAGGCTACAACTTTTACACCATCTTTTATCATAGCTTTTACTTTTTCTTGAATCTCTTTATCTTCATTGATTAATCTCTGAGCTGCACCCCAAACTAAAACAGTCACTTCTTCCATCCAACCTTTCAGTTTTGCATTGTGAGCATATAAAAGTACCATGTGTTCTGCTGTTTCTTTGTTATTCGTTGTCCATAAGATTTTTGCTTCTCTTTGCATAATTATCCTTTTGTATAAAAATATTATTATAACAAAGATTTTGATACTATTTCGTATGTACAAAAATGAATTCGATAACTTACTTAGACAAGAAAAAAAATTTAATGCTTATATGTTTTATGGGCAATCAAATTTCTTAATAGAATATTACACATCACTTGTGGCAAACCAATTAGGTACACCTGATGAAATAGAAAAGCTATATTTTGATGATTTTGATTTTAAATATTCAAAAGATAAGTTATTACAATCTTCTTTATTTGCAGCAAATAATATTCTTGTAATAAAACTTGATAAAAAACTTCCTAAAAAAGAGGTTGTTGAACTAATCCAAGCTTGTAATACAAACTCTGATTCGAAAGTTGTTTTCGCATGCATGGGTGATGCTGATTTTAAGACAATGGGTGGATATTTTACTCAAAAATTAAATGCAGTTAGTGTAAGAATGTTTTCTCCTTTTGCAAATGAAGCTGTTAGACTTTTAGAAGCACAAGCTAAAGATTTAGGAATAAATTGCGAAATGTCTGCGTTAAACCACTTGTATTTTATGCATAGGCAAGATTTATCTTTATGTGTAAATGATTTGAAAAAACTTAGTATTTTAGATGAAAGAATTACCCCTGATATTGTAAGTAAACATTGTTTTGGTATTGGAGCTGTTGATTTTGAGGATTTTTTACATAATCTTTTAAGTGGACAAGATATTGGTGATGATTTGGATTTACTGCTAGAAGAGGGTATGAATGAAATTTATTTACTTAATCAAATAACTTCTTTTGTTCAACAATTATTTATGATAAGTTCTTATGCAAGAGTTCATGGAGCTCCAAATGCAAAAGAGATTTTAGGTTTTATTCCTCCTAAAAATGTTTGGGAAAAAAAGTCTAGATTGGCTATAAATATTAAACCAGATTTATTTTTAGAAATACTAAACTATCTTTTAAAAGTGGAGTTAGAGTTAAAATCTTCAAAGATAGATAATCAAAATCTATATTTACAAGCTTGTCTCAGAAAAATATCAGTTTTAATTAGATAAAATCACAGACTTTACAAAAAACCTTGCTGATATTTGTAAAGATACCGGCACAAACTATAAGGAGATTAGATGTCAAAATTAAAACATTATGAAACAATGTTTATTTTAAAGCCTACACTTACTGAAGAAGAAACTGTAGCACAAATTGATTTAGTGAAAGCTACAATCGAGAAAAATGGTGGAGAAATCGTAGCTTGCGATGATATGGGTTCAAGAAATCTTGCATATGAGATTGAAAAGAACAAAAGAGGTTACTATTTTGTAGCATACTTCAAAGGTGCACCTGCAGGAATCCTTGAAATCGAAAGAAATTACAGAATTAACGAAAATATTTTAAGATTTATCTTCATTAAATATGAAAACAAAAAAGAAATCGCTGCATGGACTAAAATGAGCGAAGAAGCGGCTAAAAAAGCTAACTAATTTAAAAATATAGGAACAACTTATGTATAATAAAGTAGTAATGGTAGGAAACTTAACAAGAGATATTGAATTAAGATATATGCCAAATGGTGCAGCTTTAGCAAAAAGTGCTATTGCAACAAGCCATAAGTATAAGACACAAACTGGAGAACAAAAAGATGAAGTTTGTTTTTTAGATTTTAATATGTTTGGTAGAAGTGCTGAAGTTGCGAATCAATACTTAAGAAAAGGTTCTAAAGTTTTATTAGAGGGTAGATTAGTATTTGAACAATGGACTGCACAAGATGGTTCTAACAGAAGTAGACATGCTCTAAGAGTTGATACTATGAAAATGTTAGATTCAAAAGCAGATTCTCAAAATATGAGTAATGATAACCAAGGTGGAGGATATAATCAAAATTATAATCAACCACAAGGTAATCAATATAATAACAATCAAAATGCTGCTCCTCAAAATAATCAACAAAACAGTTATGGTGGTATGAATAATCAAGCGCAACAACCTGCACAAGAACATAAAATACCTGAAATCGACATCGATAACGATGAGATACCTTTCTAGAATACAAGGATAAAAAGATGGCTGAAAGAAGAAAATACGGAAAAAAATTTTGTAAATATACTGAAATGAAAATTGATTTCATTGATTACAAAAATACAGATTTATTAAAATTATCAATGAGTGAAAGAGGTAAAATCATGCCTAGAAGACTTACTGGTAACTCTAAAAACTCTCAAGAGATGGTAGAGAATGCAATTAAAAGAGCTAGACATATGGCTTTAGTTCCATATATTGTAAATACACAAAATGTTACGGATGCAGCATTTATTAGATAATTAAATATTAACTAATTTGAAAAGAGAGGGAGATAGTTTTGCTATCTTCCTTTTTTTTTGCCTAATCATATTATGATAATCATTCTTATTATTAAGCTTAAACTAAGAATTATTTAATTATAGTTTCAATAACAATTATCATTAATAAAAAATTAAGAAGGATTTATATGTTAAAAAAATTAGCATTAGGAACATTAGTATTAGCAAGTTCAGTATTTGCAGCTAGTGAAGTAAATGTTTATTCTGTTAGACATTATGATACAGATAAAAAACTATTTAAAATGTTTGAAGAAAAAACGGGGATTAAAGTAAATGTTGTTAAGGCAAAAGGTGGAGCTTTAATTAAAAGATTAAAAAGTGAAGGTAAAAATTCACCTGCAGATATTTTAATTACTGTTGATGCTGGAAACTTATATAAAGCAAAAAGTGCTGATTTATTACAATCTATAGAATCAGATTATTTAGCTAAAAACATTCCTACAAACTTAAAAGATAAAGATAACACATGGTTTGCTTTAACAAAAAGATCAAGAGTTACTTTATATAAAATTGGTTCTGGTACTGAAAAAATGCTATCAACTTATGAAGATTTAGCTGATCCAAAATTTAAAGGTAAGATTGTAGTAAGATCTTCAAGTAATATTTATAACCAATCTTTATTAGCAGCAATGATTGAACATCACGGTGAAGCAAAGGCTTTAGAGTGGGCTAAGGGTGTAGTTGCAAATATGGCTAGAGATCCTAAAGGAAATGATAGAGCTCAAGTTAAAGCTGTAGCAAATGGAATTGGTGCAGTTGCAATTGCAAATACTTATTATGTAGGTAAAATGGTAAATAATAAAGATGCATCACAAAGAGATGCTATTGCTAAAATGAAAGTTTTCTTTCCAACATTTAAAAATGGTGGAACTCATGTAAATGTTTCTGGAGCAGGTGTTACTAAATATTCTCCTAATAAAGCAAATGCAATTAAGTTTATTGAATTTTTAGCTTCAACTGATGCGCAAGAATTATTTGCAAAAGCAAATTATGAGTATCCAGTATTAGCAGGTGTAAAATCGTCTGATTTAGTATCATCTTGGGGAACTTTTAAAGAAGATACAATTTCTGTTGATAGATTAGGTGAAAATAATGCAAAAGCTGTTAAAATATTCGATAAGGCTGGATGGAAATAATTCATTCGTTTTTAATAAATTAACGGAAATTAATATTTGAAATACTTTAATAAATTGACAATAAGTAGTGTTTTTTTAACACTACTTATTTCAATTCCTGCATTACTCATTTTAGTAAATATCTTTGCACCTGAAACAGAAAATTGGCAGCATTTAAAAGATACAGTACTTTTAGAATATGTATTCAATTCTTTATATATCATGGTTGGTGTTGCTTTTTTAACGACTATTATTGGCTTCTCAACAGCTTATATTACCACTATGTATAGTTTTACTTTTTCTTCTTTTTATCATTATGCTTTGATATTGCCTTTTGCAATTCCTACATATATAGTTTCTTATGTTTATGCTGGAATGTTTGATATGACAGGTTCTATCACACTTTTTATTTTAGATTTAATGGGAAAAGAAAACGTAAGTGAAGTATTTTTTATGGACATTATGTCTATAGAAGGTGCTATTATTGTTATGTCTTTAGTTTTATATCCATATGTATATTTGATTTGTAAAACATATTTAATATCAGAATCTTCATCAATTATTGATGCTTCTAGAACTATGGGATTAAATTCTTGGCAAATATTTACTAGAGTTATTATACCTATTTCAAGACCAGCAATTGTTGCAGGAACTATTCTTGCTGTTATGGAAGCTGTTTCTGACTTTGGTGTGGTTGATTACTATGGAGTATCTACTTTTGTAACTGGTATTTTTAGAACTTGGCAAGGTATGGGTTCTCTTGAAGATGCCTCAAAATTAGCTTCAATGTTGATGATGTTTATATTCATTTTAATACTATTAGAGAGATTTCAAAGAAGAAATAAAAGATATAGAAGTTCTGGAAAAGATTTTGCCCCAATATCAAAAATAAAACTTACTGGTAGAAAAAATGTATTGGCAAATATTTTATGTTTTTTACCTGTATTTTTTGGTTTTATTTTACCCTTTGTACAAATGTCTTATTGGTTTATCTTATCTTATGAAGATGTAATAGATGAAGATTTTATTACTTTACTTTTGCAGACATTAGGTCTTGGAGTAGGTGGTAGTATATTGATAACTATATTAGCTTTTATTTTTGTATATACTGTAAGAATTCATAAAAATAAGTTGTCTGATACTTTAACTCAAACTGTAAAATTGGGATATTCAATTCCTGGGGCTGTTGTTGCAGTTGGGGTGCTTAGCTTTTTTTCAATTATTGACAGAACTTTAGATATTTTTATTACTGGTTCAATATTAGCAATACTTTTTGGATATTGCGTTAGATTTTTAGCTATTTCAATAAATAACTATGAATCAGGTTTTCTAAAAGTACCACAATCATATGATGATGCCTGTAAAACTATGAACATCTCAGAATTTACTAAATTGACAAAGGTTGTAATTCCTTTGATTAAGAATTCAGCTATGGCATCTTTTATAGTTGTATTTATTGAAATAATTAAAGAATTACCTTTAACTATGATATTAAGACCTTTTAACTTTGATACCTTAGCTGTTTATTCTCATGAGCTTGTAGGTCAAGCTGAAGTTTTTGAGTCAAGTGTTCCAGCAATGTTTATTGTGCTTTTAGGAACAATATCTGTGCTATTATTAGCAAGAAAAATGATTAAGGATTAAAATGCTAGGAATTAGTGTAAAAAATTTTTCAATAGCTTTTGGTGAAACTCAAATTTTAGAAAATGTTTCTTTTGATGTAGAAGCTGGAGAAATTGTAACTATTTTAGGACCTAGTGGATGTGGTAAGAGTACAATTTTAAGGGCAATTGCTTCTTTGCAAGATAATTACAAAGGTGAAATTTATCTAAATGAAACATGTTTGATAAATAATTCTAATGAGTGTAATAAAGATATTGGATATATATTCCAAGATTATGCACTTTTCCCCCATTTAAATGTAAAAGAAAATATTGAATTTGCACTTTATAGACTTAATAATATTGAAAAACAAAGAAGGGTTGATAAACTTTTAAAGCAGTTTGATTTGACTGAACATAGACATAAACAAATACATGAATTAAGTGGTGGACAACAACAAAGAGTTTCCATTGCTAGAGTAGTTGCTTATGAGCCAAAAGTAATACTTCTTGATGAACCTTTTGCTAATTTAGATACGATATTAAGAAATAAGACAAAAGTATGGTTAAAGAAGATTATTAAGGATTTAGGACTTAGTGCTATTCTTGTAACACATGATCAAAAAGAAGCTCTTTCTATGTCTGATAAGATTGCGATTATAAATAATAAAAGAATAGAGCAATTTGGCACTCCAAAAGAACTTTTTGAAAAACCAAAGTCATTATATATTGCAAATTTTTTAAATCGAATTAATGAATTACCAAATAAACTACTTGAGGATTTAGAAATAGTTATAAGTAATGAAAATGTAGGAGTGATTTCTATAGATAATATAAAGGTTACTAACAATATAAATATGATTAAAGCTTCTATTTTAGATATATCTTTTTGTGGTGATTATTATGAATTACACGTTAGTTTAGATGATTATGATAAAAAAGAAATTATTGTTAAAACATCTTGTATAGATTGTTTAGAAAACAATGATAAAGAGTGTTTTTTAGATTTAGATTTAAAAAACATTAAAATAGTAAGAAGAGAGAGTTTTAATAAATAATTTTGATCAGATATCTTTGAAGTTGTCTCTTATTTTTAAAAATTCATTAAGATTCTTGAAAAATAGATTTATTAGTATTGGATCAAAATGTTTACCTGCTTCTTCACGGAAAAATTCAAAAATCTCTTTATCTTTCCAAGCTTTTTTATAAACTCTACTACTTCCTAAAGCATCAAAAACATCTGCAATTGCAGTAATTCTACCATAAATATGGATTTCTTCACCTTTTAAGCCTCTAGGGTATCCTGAGCCATCATATTTTTCTTGGTGTTCATATGCAATTATTGCAGCAGCTTTAAGAATTTTTTTATTTGAATCTTTTAGCATATCATAACCAATTTTAGAATGGGTTTTCATCACTTCAAATTCATCTTTTGTGAAAGGTCCAGGTTTATTTAAAATTGCATCTGGAATAGCAATTTTCCCTATGTCGTGCATAGGACTTGCCATCTTTACTATTTCTGATTCATTTTTTGATAAACCATAATAAAGTGCTAATAACTTAGAATATTCAGCAACTCTTTTAACATGCATTCCTGTCTCTTTACTTCTAGCTTCAGCAATTGCTCCTAGTCTAAATATAATCTCTTTTTGTGTTGATGTAATATCCTCATTAAGCAATTCAATTTCTTGATTTGCTTTTTGTATAAGTTTTTGCGCAGTTATATCTTGGGATATGGCAGTATAGTTTAAAAATTCACCGTTTTTATCGTATTCAGGAGTTATAATAGTATGTAAAGTATATATTTCACCATTTTTCTTTTTATTTACTATTTCCCCTAACCATATTTTTTTCTCACATATTGTTTGCCATAAATCTTCATATAAAGAATCATTGTTAATTCCACTTTTAAGAACATTATGGGTTTTCCCTAAAAGTTCTTTTTCTCTATATCCCGATACTTTAATAAATGCTTCACTAACATAAATAAGTTTTCCATTGATATCTGTTTTTGAAGCAATGACATTTTTATCAAAAGATGATAATAATCTATTTAATTCATAGTTCAAAGAATTTCTTTCTGTAATATCAAAAATAGCACCTACAATACCCGCAATTTCTCCATCTTCAAAAAACACATTTTTGTAATAAATTAAATCTTTTCTCGTACCATCTTTTAGTGTTAAATTCCCATCGTATTCCTGTACTTCACGACTTCTTAAAAGTTCACTATCTTTTTCATAGAAAATTTTTGCAGAGTCATTATCTATTAGGTTATATGCAGTTTTATTAAGAATATCATTTTTTTCTACTTGCATTAATTCTAAAAATGCTTTATTACATCCTATATATTCTCTATTTATATTTTTATAATAAATTGGAGTATTAACATTATCAATTAAATTTTGTTGAAATACCAATTGTTTATTAATTCTTTTTTCTGCTAGTTTTCTTTTCGTGATATTTATTAGAAGAGTTATAATAAATAAAATCATTAGAATAAATATAATTGTGAGTGCTACAATTTCTTTAAAATATAAATCCATCAAAGAATCTTTTTTATTGATAAAAATACTTCCAAAAGGAATATTACTTTCATCTACTTTATATTTTTTTATTTGTTTATAATCAAATATATATTCATTAGGGCTTTTTTCTAGTATAGGAATAGATTTTACATCTCTTCCATCTAATATTTTACTTGCAATTTTTCCTGCTGCTTGACCTTGAAAATATCCACTTGTTAGGTACCCTCCTATTATTCCATGGTTCAAAGTAAAGTCCCAAAGTCCATAAATTGGAATATTAGAATTTTTATCAACTCCTTCTATTGCCTTATAATATTCTAAAAACTTATTGTCTTTTGTTCTAAAAAAGAAAGTAAATAAAATTACACTATCTTTTTGAAATTTTTGTACTTTTTTAATTAGTTCAGGAAATGTAACATCATCAATTATAGGAAATTCTATTTTTTTATCTTTATATTTTTTTGTAACAGTTTTTACTTCATTTTTTATAAGTTGACCGGTTTTAGTAGTATCTGTAATTGTATAGATTTTTTTTGTATTTGGATGAAGTTTTAATATCAAGTTATAATTTTCTTCTAAATCAGCTTTTTCATTTACTCCTGTGAAATTTGGAAAACCTTTTAAAGATTCTTCTTTTAGATAATTAGTTCCACAAAATACAACAGGACTATTTTTAAAAAGAGTAAAATTATGTTTTTTTAAAAAGTTAAAAGCATTATCATCTGATGAAATAATTAAATCAAATTTTATATTACTATATTTCTTTTTATATATCTCTGTCAAAATGTTATAATAAGATTCATCTATATATTTTTTTGTATCCATATATTCAACATATAAATCAATTTTTGTTAAGTCATTAAATATACTATGGATACCATTATTTATGTCACTAGTCCATTTGTAGGATTGATGATAAGAGTGTAAGATTAGTATTTTTGGTTTATCTTTTGCTAAAGTATTAGTAGTGAATAATACTAAGATAATAAAAATACAAAATTGTTTAAAATTTCTATACATATTGAATTTCTCCAAAGTATAATAATAAAAAATTATATACTACCTTAGTTAAACCATAACATAGTTATTTTATAAATTAAATTATTTTATTTAAATTTCAGTTTTAAATATTTTTTTCTAATATAATTCTTTTTAATTCTTGTATTTCTTCTTTTAAAGATTTGATTTCTGTTTTTAGTTCATTTTCAGAAACTTGAACCTCTTTTATCATATCTTTTTCTTCTTCTTTTAAAATAGCCATAGCATCTACTATAATTGCTACAACTAAATTTATCATTACAAATGTTGCAACAAATATAAAAGGAACAAAAAATACCCAAGCATATGGATGAACTTCCATTATAGGCCTTACAATTCCCATAGACCAAGATTCTAGGGTCATTATTTGAAATAGAGTATAAAATGATTCTCCTAATGTTCCAAACCATTGAGGAAAAGTATTTGCATAAAGGTTTGTAGCCATGATGGCAAAAACATAAAAAATTAAACTCATAAGTCCTACAATTGATAGCATTCCCGGAATTACACTAATTAGTGCAGCAACAATTTTTCTCATTTGTGGAACTACTGTTATTAGTCTAAAAAGTCTTAGAACTCTTAATATTCTTAAAACAGAGAAACCTCCACTTGATGGAATAAGAGAGATTGTAACAACAAAAAAGTCAAATAGTGACCAAGGGTCTTTGAAGAAAGATAATCTATGTGCATAGATTCTTAGTAATACTTCTATTGTAAATATTGTAATAACAAATTTATCAAAGGTATTTATTAGACTTCCGTAAGATTGAGTAACAGATTTAGAAGTTTCTAAACCCATAGTAATACCATTTAGTATAATTAATATAATGATAAAGTTTTGAAATTTTTTTGATTCGACTAATATTTTTATTTTGTTCAAGTTTTTTCCTAAGTTTTTTTGGATTATACAAAAAAACTTATTTTTTTTCTATATTTAATTGTATAAGATTTTTTAATTTAACATAATTTAAAAGGAATAAAAGAATTTTTAGAAGAATTTATTTTATATAAAAAGAAGTCATAAATTTAAATTTATAACTTCTCCCAAACAACACCATTTGGTGTATCCATAATTGAAACTCCAAGTTTTGAAATGTCTTCTCTAATCTTATCTGCCATTTCAAAATCTTTATTTTTTTTAGCTTCATTTCTTTTTTCAATTAGAAATTCGATATTTAATATATCTTCTTGTGAAATTCCAAACTGAAAATATTTATATGCATCATTAAAACCTATTCCAAATATTTCATTAATAAATTCAAAAGTAGATACAAGTTCTTTTTTAAAGCTTTTATTTTTTGGCTCTTTATCTAAAGTTTCATTTGCTTTATTTATATATTCATCAATAATTGAAATTGCTTTTGCTGAGTTTAAATCGTCATTTAGTGCTTCAAGAAGCTCTTCTTTAAATTTTTTATTTACGGCAGATTTACCTAATCCATAAACTCTTTTTTTAACTCTATAAAACTTATCAAGTCTTTTTTTAGATGATATTAAATCTTCTTCATTAAAGTTAAAATTAGCTCTATATTGAGCAGTTAGAAGATAGAATCTTACAACTTCCCCTGAATATGATTTTAAAATATCTTTTAAGAAAAATGAGTTACCAAGTGATTTGCTCATTTTTTCACCATCTATATTTACAAATCCATTATGCATCCAGTATTTGGCTAGATTTGCTTTTGATGAACATCTAGTTTGTGCAGCTTCATTTTCATGATGTGGAAATAGAAGGTCAGCTCCACCACCATGAATATCTATTTGATAATCTTCATCTTTATATGCAAGATGTTTATTAATCATAGCCGAACACTCTATATGCCAACCAGGACGACCTTTTCCAAATGGTGAATCATATGCTACATCATCAGCTTTTTCAAATTTCCAGAGTGCAAAATCTGAAGGGTTTCTTTTTTCTTGATTTGATTCAACTCTAGCAATTGAGTTTTCATCACTTGCTCTATTTGATAATGAACCATAGTTTTTATCTTTTGAAACATCAAAATAAACGCCATCTGAAATAGAGTATGCAATATCTTTTGACATTAAATCACTAATCATATCAATCATAATTTCTACATTTTGGGTAGCTTTTGGTTCAAAAGTATTAGGTAAAATATTTAAGATTTCCATATCATTTTTATATGCATTGATATATTCTGTAGTTACATCTTCTAAAGTTCTATTTGTTTCATTCATTTTTTTGATAATTTTATCATCGATATCAGTGAAGTTTTTCGTCATAGTAACGTTATAGTTATTTGCTTTTAAAACTCTATGCAGTAGGTCAAAAGCTATTGCAGAACGAGCGTGACCTAAGTGTGAATCATCGTACACTGTAGGACCACAAACGTATATTTTTACATCATTGTTTTTTATAGGTTCAAAAGGAACTTTTTCTTTTTTAACTGAATCAAAAACTGATATTTTAGCCATTATTTAAATAATGCCTCTAAACTTGCTGTATCAGTTGTTCTTTCTTCTTTTTCTTTATTAGTAGTTCCAACTGTAGCTCCACCAATCTCTTTTAACTCAATATCATATTTTGTTAACATTGAAGCAAGTCTGATATTTAAACCAGCTTTTCCAATTGCTTTTGATTTTTGGTCATCTGGAATAGTTACAACAGCTTTTCCTTTTTCACCATGTTCTGCATATTTTTCAATTTTTACACTTGAAATAATTGCAGGAGATAATGCTCTTGAGATGAACATTTCTGGCATATCTGAGTATTCTACACAATCAATATTTTCACCATGAAGTTGTGCTGAAACTGCCATAACTCTAACACCTTTTACTCCAACAATTGAACCAATAGGATCAACTTGTGCATCAGTTGTTGAAAGTGCAATTTTAGCTCTGCTTCCTGGGATTCTAGCACTAGCTTCGATTGCAATAATTTCATCTTTTAATTCAGGAACTTCAAGTCTTAAAAGAGATTCTAAAAATTTTGGAGATGTTCTTGAAATTTCAACAATTAGACCATTTGTTTTATCAATATTTACAGATTTTACAACAGCCTTAACTGTGTCTCCAACTTTGAAAGATTCACCTTTTATTCTACTTTTTCTAGGTAGCATTCCTCTTACTTCACCAATTTCTACAAAAGTATTTTCTTGTCTATCAACTCTTGTAACACTTCCACTTATAGTTTTACCAATTTTATTTTTATATTTACTAAGAAGTGTTTCTTCTAAAAATCTTTGAATTCTATATTCGAAATTATTATGTAAGATAGTAGCTGCATTTCTTCCCATGTTTTCAAATTCTAAATCATAATTTACGAAGTCACCAATTTCTAAATCTGTGTCTATTTTTTTTGCTTCGTCAAATGAAATAAAATTCTCTTTACTAATAATGTTTTCGTATTCGTCAACACCATCTTCTAATAATTTTTCGTCTTCATTTTCAACTACTTCGATTTTTTGAAATAGTTCTAGTTTTTTATTTTCTCTATCAATTTCTGCATCGAATCTTAGTGTTGGGTCAACCATTTTTTCGGCTGTTTTGATTAATGCTTCTTTTAAAGCATTTTCAACATCTTCTATTTTTAAACCTTTTTCATAGGCAATAGAATCTAAAATATCTATAATTTTATCCATTAAATAACCTTCTTGTTTGACATTGAAATGTAATGTTTTTGATTTCCAATGTAGAGTAGGTCAATATTATAGCATAAACTCCTTTTATAGAAATTAAAGCAATTTTAAGATATATTATCTAGCTAATTAAAAAAGAACAAAAGGCTAATTAATATGGAATTATTATTTGCAAGAAATGAACTTACGGAAAAACCAAAAAAAGTTCAACTTGATAAAGTAAAAGAAGAGTTACAAAAAGATGGTGAAAAGATATTTTATTTTGATAGAGATAACTCTCACAAAGACATGATGGCATTAGTAGATGCTTTAGAAGATGAAGGTTACAATGTATACTTTAGAGAAGTAAAATATGGTTTAGCTGATGAAGAGTATATGTATGAGGTTCATGCTCTGTAAGAATTACAAGAAGCAAATGAATTAATGAGTAAAGAAGAAAATAAAAAACTATTTATAGAAACGCTTGGTTGTCAGATGAACGATACTGATAGCCAGCATATTATTGCTGAACTAAAAGAACATAAAAATTATTCTACTACGAGGAATATGGAAGAAGCAGATTTAATTATAATTAATACCTGTTCAGTAAGAGAGAAACCTGTTCAAAAACTTTTTTCAGAAATTGGACAGTTTAATAAAAAGAAAAAAGATAGTGCTAAGATTGGTGTTTGTGGTTGTACTGCATCTCATCTTGGTGATGATATTATGAAAAGAGCACCTTATGTAGATTTTGTATTAGGTGCTAGAAATATTTCAAAAATTAAAGATGTTGTTGATAAAAAAGGTGCAGTTGAGATTGATATAGATTATGATGATTCAACTTACCAATTTGCTGCATCTGGAATGAATATGTATAAAACTTCTGTAAATATCTCTATTGGATGTGATAAAGAGTGTACGTATTGTATTGTTCCTGCAACTAGAGGTGAAGAAATTTCAATTCCTCTTGAAATGATTGTAGAGCAAGTGCAAAAAGATGTGGCAAATGGTGCAGTTGAAGTTACGCTTTTAGGTCAAAATGTAAACTCTTATGGAAGAAGATTCTCTGATGGAAGAGAAAAAACATCTTTTACAAAACTTTTACAAGAAGTTTCAAAAATTGATGGTTTAGAAAGAATTAGATTTACATCTCCACACCCACTACATATGGATGATGAGTTTATTGAAGAGTTTGCAAAAAATCCTAAAATTTCTAAATGTATTCATATGCCATTACAAAGTGGTTCATCTTCTATTTTAAAAGCTATGAAAAGAGGATACTCAAAAGAAGGTTTTCTTAAAAGAGCTAAAAAGATTAGAGACTTAATTCCTGAAGTAAGAATTACAACGGATATTATTGTAGCTTTCCCTGGTGAAACACAAGAAGATTTTGAAGATACAATTGATGTAATAAAACAAGTTAGATTTGATCAAATTTTTAATTTTAAATATTCTGCTAGACCAAATACACAAGCTTTAGAACTTGAAGATAAAGAAATACCTGATGAGATTGGTAGTGCTAGATTAACTGAAGTAATTGAGTTACATAAACTCCATCAAAGTGAGCATATGGATTCAAATATTGGTAAAACAGTAAATGTACTTTTTGAGTCTTTAAAACCAAATGGAGAAGTATCAGGATTTACAGACAATTACTGTCAAGTATTTGTAAAAGGAAGTGATGAACTTTTAGGACGTTTTGTTGATGTAAAAATTACAGGTGCAACAAGAACAGCTTTAAAAGGTGAAGTGATAAATTAAATGAAATCTTTTTTAATCACAAAAGTTGTTCCTTTTATTTTACAACTTTTTGTAAGATTTATTTATATTACAAGTAAAAAAGTTTTTCATCATCCTAAGATTGATGAAAATGAAGCTCATGTTATTGCCTTTTGGCATGGGGAGCTTTTGATGCAACCTTTTAATTATCAGAAATTAAAGCCAAAAGGTAAAGTAAGTGCAATGATAAGCCAACATAAAGATGGTGAAGCAATTACTAAAACTGTGGAGTATTTAGGGATACATTCTGTAAGGGGTTCAAGTTCAAGAGGTGCTGCAAAGGTTTTAATCTCTGCAATTAAAGAGATTAAAGGTGGAGATGATATTGCAATTACTCCTGATGGTCCTAGAGGACCTAGACACTCAGTTGCAGATGGAATAGTTGCAATTTCAAAGAAGACAAATGCTAAAATATTAGTATTTAATTGTAAACCGAGTAAATATTGGCAGTTTAAGTCTTGGGATAAGTTTATTGTTCCTAAGCCTTTTGGTACTTTGGAGTTTTTTATTCAAGAGCCTTTAGATATAAGTGAACTTGAAATGGAAGATGCAAAAGAATTAATTAAAGAAAAAATGCTTATAAATGCAATGAAATAAGGTGTTAAACTACGATGTTTTCTAAAGAATCTTTATATATCAATGCTATAAAATATAAAGCACAACTAAAGATTAATTATAAAAAATTAAATAATGATGATATTATTGAAACAAATAGTTCCGTATTTATTGCAAAAGATGATATTTTAGGTAGAGATATTGCATCAAAGTTAAATGCTCAAGCATCTCTTATAAATAATACATTTATTTCAACACTACTTCTTCAAGATGAAACTAAACTAGTAAAGAAAAAAGATTTAAAGTCAAAAGATTTTACTTATACTTCTTTAAATAATGACTATGATATATCAGTTTCAAAAAATACTCTTTTTGAAACAAAAAATTATTTTGAAAAATGTGGAGTAGATTATATTTTTTCTGCATATCATATACTAAATTTACATATTGAACAAAATCCTTGTAATAATAATCTTGTAGTATTGTTATTCAATAATCAAGCTTTTTGTGTAATTCTTAATTCTAAAGGAGAGATAGTATTTAATAGAAAATTAGAGTTAACTTCTTTTGAGAAAATTAAAGAGAGTGAATTTTATGAAAATGATATTTTAGGGCAAAAACTTTTTGATGAGATATATTTTTTAGAGTTGAATGAAGCTATTAAAAATACAATAGAAGAGTTTTATAAAATTACAAAAAATGTCTTTATTGAGAAAGTTTCACTTTTATATAATTTAAAACAGATTTCTGAAGAACAAATATCTTCTATGAATGAAAACTTTATGATTGATGTAACTTATCATCCAATTTCTGTAGATGAAGAGTTATTTGAGTTATCAAAAGATTCACATATTCATAAAAGCTTTATTAAACCTAGAAATAAGCCAAACAATGGTTTTTCAAGTTTAATTAGTACACTATTGATACTTGCCTTAATTTTAGGTGTTGGGTACGTCTATCTTCCTTATGATAAATTATTTAATAAAGAAATAAAAAAAGAAGTAGTAGTAAAAAAAGAAGAAGTTATTGAACGAGTAGTTCAACTTCCTGATCATTCTTTTAAAAATGGTGTTATTGAAACTAGAATTTTAAAACTATTAGAAATGGTTCCCTATGATGTGGTATTAAAAGAGTTATTAGTTGAAAAGAATTCGATTAAAATAGATGCTGATTTATTAAATAAAGATACGTATATAAAAGTTATTCAACCTCAATTATTAGAAAGTTATAAAGTAACTAATATTAATTTTAAAGACGAAAAATCGCATATTTTAGAGGGTGTTATTTTAGCTGAGAACTTAAAAGAGAAAAGTATTACTAAATTTAGAGATTATAAAGATACATATATTTCAAATGAATTTATGCCAATAATAACAGTAACAGAACAGATTAAAATACTTTTTCCTAAAGATACTATTGTAACTTTTAAATCAAGTTTTAAATCAGAGGTTGTTACTTTTAATTATTTAGTAAATGTAATTATTAAAAGACCTTTAGAGTTTTTTGAAATTATAAATACAATTAGTAATGAGTTATATTCTATTAATATTTCATATCCAGTTAGTTTTGTAAAAACTGAAGCTGGAATTGAAGTAGAATTTATTTTACAGTTTCATCAGCCAAAATAATTTTTAATCAATCCATGTACTAAGTGCTCTTGGCTTACCTAAATAATAACCTTGTCCATATGTTACTCCAATAGCTGTTAGCTCTTCAACATCCTCTTTTGTCTCAACATATTCAGCAACTGTCTCTTGTCCTTTTAAATGTGCAATTTCTTGAATATATTTAATTACTGCTTTGTCTGTTGGATCTACATGCATATCTTTTACAAAGCTTCCATCTATTTTTACAACGTCAAATGGTAAACTTTTTAAATATTCAAAAGAAGCCATTCCTGTTCCAAAATCATCTAAAGCTAAACCAATTTTTTGAGTTTTTAACCATGAGATAAATTCATTTGCTTGGTTAATATTTCCAATTGCAGAACTCTCTGTAATTTCTAGTTCTAATTTCTCCCAAGGAAAATCAAAATGCTTAATTGCTTTTTTTACTTTCTTTTGGAAGTCTGGATTATTTAATGTTGAACCTGCAAGGTTTATATGTACTGAATGTAGGCCTTCAATATGTTTTGGTTTTTTTGATACTGTTTCTAAATAAGTCCAAAGTACGTGCATATCAATTTCTGCCATAAGTTGATATCTTTCTGCTGCTGGAAGAAAATCACCTGGAGATATGAAGTTATTGTTTTTATCCCACATTCTAATTAAAATTTCATAACTAACTTTATCACTTTTTTCTTGTAAGGGAACAATGTCTTGTGCAAAAAGTTCAAACCTTGATGGCCCATCTTTTAACGCTTCTTTTATCTGTGCTGCTGTTTCTAGTTCAGTATTAAATCTTTTTGTTAAATCATCACTTGGATCATAAATATGTGACTTATTTCTCCCTTTAGCTTTTGCAGTATAAAGAGTTGAATTTGTTGCTTTTAGAAGTTCTTTTAATGTATATTGAAATGGTTTAAAATAAACTAGTGCTATAGAAGCAGATATTGTATATGTTTCACCTTTCCATACAAATCTAAAGTCTCTGAGTTTTTCTAAACTTTTTTCTAGAAAACTTATTCCCGTTTTAGGTGTACAATCTTTTAAAAGTACCATAAAACCATCTCCATCTACTCTTGCAAAAATAGAATCTTTTGATAGAGTAGTTGAATATTCTTTAGTAATCATTTTTAAGAGTTCATCTCCTGCTTGATAACCAGCAGAGTCATTGATAAATTTGAATTGGTCTAAGTCTATATATAATAAATTGTATCCTAAATCTTTTTCATTTTTTAAAGCATTCTGTAGTTGTTCTTCCATGTAGAATCGGTTATATATTCCTGTTAATTGGTCATGGCTTGCTTGAAATTTTAGTTTCTTTGAAGATTTATATATTTGTTTCATTTGTAAGTTAAAACCATTAAACAACTCTTTAATTTCATTATTCGCAGTTGTTTTTACAGTAGTGATTTTATTATTTGTAGGGTCACTATCTTTCATAGCATGTAATAAATCAATAAATGGTTTAGTATAACTTTTACTTAAAAATAAACTCATAATAAACCCAAATAACAATGCAAATGGGAATATTGCTAATAAAGTTTGAGTAATCTGTTTCTCTTTTTGTTTGAATGATGATAAGTCTACATCAATTAATTGAAAACCTAATGTATATCCATCTGCTGATATATCTTTTTTTACAAAGAGATGTTCATTGTCAAAGATAGTTTTTTCTTTGAATACAGTTAGTTGTCTTTTTGTTAATTCTTTTGTATCTCCATATTGGAATATTGCTTTATTGTTTTCATCATATAGAATAACTCCTCTAATCTCTTTAAAGGCTGATAGTCTAAATGTTATATCTGATAGTACATCAGCATTTGGGTTTAATATGAAATTTAAAAGGTCATTATTTAATGATTGAGTAATCGCTTCAGTTTGAGTAATGGCATTTTGACGATTCTCTTTTTTTTGTATATTTAATATAAAAAATAGAGTGCTTGCTTCTACTACTATTACAATTAAAGTCATAAAGACTATTAATTGTGTTTTTATTCTAAAACGATTCCACATTTAGTTTGAAACTTTTGATTTATTTATTATTGGTAAATTATTGTCATTCCCCCATTCTTTCCATGAGGCATCATAATTTGATACATTATAACCTAGTTCTCTCAATGCAAAGTAATTTGTAGATGCAACTCTTCCAATTGCACAATATAGGACAATTTTTTTATCTTTGTTAACGTTTTTATATAATTCTTTTAAATCATTAATTTGCTTTAATTGTGTTGTATTGTCTTTTTCTTCTAAGTTATGCACAGCAGGTATATGAATAGCTTTTGGAATATGTCCAAATCTTTTTGCTAAAGATTCTTTTCCTATATATGAGTTATAACCTCTAGCATCAATAATAACTTGATTTGGGTTTTTTGTCGCAATTTGAGTTGTAAATTTTGTAGATAATCTTTTGTTATTGATTGAAGCTACATAATTACTTTGTTTAACTTTTAGAACTTTTGTTGAAATAGGATAATCTTCTGATTCCCATTTGTTAAAACCACCATTTAATAATTTTACTTTTTTGAAACCATAAACTTCTAGTGTCCAAAAAACTCTTGATGCATCATAAAAAATTCCACTATCATACACTATAATCTCATCATTTATATCTAAACCTAAATTTCTTATTACTCCTTGAATCTTATTGGGTTTTACTATTTTCCCATCAATTCTCTGATTATCATAAGTTAAATTTACTGGTAGATTTATAGAGCCTTTTATATGCCCATTTAAAAAACTTTCTGCATTTCTAACATCAATTATTTTATACTTTGATATGTTTTTAGATAGTTCATTTATACTAATTCTTAATTCTTCTGCATTTAATGAAATAGAACTTAAAAATAAAATTAATACTAGACAAAGTTTATTTTTCATAATAAATACTCCTGTTTTTTTATAAAGTCACTTATTTTACCACAAATACCATAAAATATAATATTATTATATCTTATTTTTATAAATTGATAATATTACTATAGTTTAAATACCTACCTACTTATAGGAGTTATAAATATTTTATATACATTTATATTAAATGTAGACAAATTATTTTTATAGATTATGAAAAATTATTTATATAATAGTTGACTAAGTAGTAAAAAGTAAAGCTTTTGCTTTACTTTTAAATAAATAAGTAATTTATTACCAAACTTTTATTTCGTTGTATACAGAATCTCTCTCAACAGGTTCAAATCCAGAGTTTTTAATTAAGTCTACAAAGTTTTGTAAAGGTATTCCTTGTGCACTAGCAGCTCCAGCAGCACTTTGGATTGATTCTTTTTCTATTGTTCCATCTAAGTCATTAGCTCCAAATTCTTGAGCAAGAAGTGCTAATTTAACAGTTGATGTAACCCAGTAAGCTTTTATATGTGGAATATTATCTAGTAAAATTCTAGCAATAGCTATAGTCTTTAAAATTTCTTGTCCTGTTAAGAAGTCTTTTACTTTTAAAAAGTTGTTTTCTTTTTGATATACAAGAGGTATGAAGGCATTAAAACCATTTGTTTCATCTTGTAAATCTCTTAGTCTTAACATATGGTCAATTCGATGTTCTCTTGTTTCAATATGTCCAAAAAGCATTGTTGCATTACTTTGATGTCCTGATTTATGCCAAAGTTTGTGAATGTCTAACCATTGTTGTGAAGTTACTTTTCCTCCACAAATCTTTTTTCGTACTTTTTCATCAAAAATTTCTGCTCCACCACCTGGCATTGAGTCAACACCACTTTCAATCATTTTTGAAATAATTTCCTCATATGTTAAATTATACTCTTTTGAAAGAAAATGAATTTCTGCTGCTGTTAATGCTTTTATATGAATATGAGGATATTTTTCTTTAATTTTTTTAAATATATCTAAATACCACTCTAGTCCTGTATCTGGATTATGAGCAGATACAATATGTACTTCTTTGATATTCTTTTTAGAAGAGTTTTCAACAATATCCATAATTTCTTCATGTTTTAATGTATATGGTTTTGGATTTTTTCTACTTGCACTATATGCACAAAACTGACAAACATCTTTACAAATATTTGTTGGATTGATATGTCTATTTATATTAAAATATGTTTTTTTATTGTGTTTTTCTTCTCTAACTCTATTTGCATAAGATGCTAAGGTAAATAAATCTAAATCATATAGTTTTATCGCATCTTCATATGTAAGTCTTTCATTCTTATCTAATTTCTCTATAATACTCATTTACTCTTCTTAATTTTTTTGATTTATTTACAGTCAATGTCTTTACTGTATTTTCCTTTATTACTTCTATGTACAAATCCAATACAATCTTTATTTAAATCTATATCTTTAAAAGCTATTTTGTATACAGTACTTTTTATTTTTGTTTCTTTATCTTCTACACTTAGTTTATTTATAACTTTTATATCTATAATATTTTTATGTCCCAATGAAGATAGAACTTCTTCCATCTTCATGCTTTTAGTTGTTGTTATAAATATAAAGCCTGCAAGTGCAATTAGCGTCATTATTGAAATTAAGACAATTGTCTTTTTAGGCATTTTTCTTATTTCAACTTCGTTACTCATAGAATCATATCTTTTAGGGGTTTAAAACTATCATTTTCTTTATCATAAAAATCCATATTTCCTGATTCGATATCATAGTACCAACCATGAATTTGAAGTTCACCTGTTTTTAATAATCTTACAATATCAGGATATGTTAATAGATTATCTAATTGATGTCTTATAGAGTTTCTTTCCGTTGCTCTATACATTTCTTCTTCAGTATTAAATTTTTTATTTTTTAATGTTCTTTCTTTAGCTTGTTTACCTAAATTTAACCAAGTTTTTACATGAATAAAAGAGTCATTGCTTGGAATTTCCTCATATAAACTTTTACAAGCACCACAATGAGAATGTCCACAGATAATGATATGTTTTACTTTTAAAACAGCTATTGCATATTCAATTGCTGCGGCACTTCCATGAAAATCTTCATCATGTTTAAATGGAGGAACAAAGTTACCTACATTTCTTAAAATGAACATATCACCAGGTCTTGTATTTAACATTAAGTCAGGTGTTACTCTACTATCAGAACAGCCTATAAACATAACTTCTGGACGTTGCCCATGTTCAACTAATTCTTTTAATTCAGATTCAATTCTTGGAAAATTAAATTTTCTGAAGTCCTCATGTCCTTTGATTAAATTTTTTAAAACCATTTTATTTCCCTATACTTTTTATTATTCTTTGATCTTTTGTTGTTACTGCTGTAATTTTTTTGATTGTATCTTTTTCTTCATCATCTACATTTCTATATTCTATTAAATAATCAATCCTATGGCAGGAAACTAAAACTGTATATTGTGAAAGTTTTATATTTTCACAGTTTTTCATATTTATATAGTTTTCATTTGCGAATGAAAATATACTAAACAATGCTAATAGTAAAATTTTTTTCATTTTAATTCCTTTAATATTTTACATACATTTGTCAAGTCTTCAGAACTTACATCAATTTTTGCAATTAACCTAATAATTGCACTTTTTACAGTGGGCTGTCTAATTGCACCAACTAAATATCCCTTTTGTTTTAATACTTCTTGAATTTGTAGAACTTTTTTATTATCAGAAATATTTATAGGAATAATTAAACTATCTGACTTTATACCTAAATTATCATTTATAATCTGTAAATTGGAAGCAATTTTACCTTTTATTTTTTCAGTATTTTCTAAAATATATTTTAAAGATTCTAAACCTAAGGAAATATCAAATAAAGAGGGTGCTGTTGTATATATTATTGCTTTAGCTCGATTTAGTAAAAATTCGATTATATGAGCACTTGCTAAAATATATGCTCCATAGCTTCCATAGGCTTTTCCTAAGGTTCCCATTTTGATATGATTCTCTTTTGGAGTTATATTATAATAATCAAAAATACCCAGTAAGTTCTCTCCTATTACACCAGAAGAATGTGCTTCATCTACTATTAGTAGAGCATTTTTTTTATCAGCAAAATCAAAAATTTCTCGTGGTGCAATATCACCTTCCATAGAGTAGACACCTTCAATGGCAATAAGCTTTCGTCCTTTGTTTTCACAAGTATTGAATTTCTCTTCTAAATCTTTATAATCATTATGATTGAATATTACAATTTGATTTTTATTTAATAGTTTAGTTGCTAGCATCCCACTTGCATGGTACTCTTCATCTATAAAAAGTGTATCACCTTTTCTAACAAGAGCTTCAATCATGGATATATTTGCTAAAAAACCACTACCTACAACCACAGCATCTTCAAAATCATTTGCTTTTTTTAATGCATCTTCAAAATTTTTATGAATTTTACTATAACCGTTTACAAGTATAGAAGCTTTAGGGGAAGTATATTTTTCTTTAGAGACTCTTTTATAAGCATTTTCAAAAATCTCTTTATTTCCAGATAAGCCAAGATAATCGTTTGATGCTAAATCTATCAGATTTTCATCATAAATTTCTCTAGTTCTTAAACGATTTGATTTTTTGATGGTATTTAGTTCTTTAGAGTACAAGAAATGCTCCTAATAATTTGGATATTGTATTAAAATGTGTATTAAAAATTGGTAAATTTTTTCAATGCTACTGTTTTGCTATAGTCCTAGGTTACAATTTCTCTACCTACTAATTAAACGTCCTTCATAGTAGAAAAAAGAGCAGAGATTTTATCTTTGGCTCTTTTTTTTATTAAAAAAATAAATTTATAGTTAAATTTGATTTACAATTAGATTTGCAGTTTCTAAATTTGAGTGGACAAAACTTTTTATATTTAAATCTTTTAATTCTCTTTTTTCTTTTAAAGAATCGATTTTTACTATTAGGTTTATATCTTCTTTAAATTTTAACAATGCCTCACAAATTAGTCTTTTTTCGTTTAAATCTCTAAGAGTAATTACAATACTTGAAGCTTCATCTACTTTAAGAGATTCAATTACAGGAAGTTTTTCAAGGTGTCCAAAATAAGCCATATATCCATTTTTTCTTGCAAGGAGTACATGTTTTAGATTATCAGAAATTATTACAAAAGATTCTTCTTTTTGTTCTAGTTTATGAGCAATTATTCTTCCTAGCATTGAATACCCACAAATAATAGTATGATTTTTTTTATCAATTGGTGTGATTTTATCTGACTCATAAAATTCAGTTACAAAAATAGAAGCTATTTTATAAATATTGTTAACAATAAATGGTGTAACCATCATTGATAAAACAGTAACTAAAATTAAAAACGTACCAAGAGTTTCATCTAAAATATTGTTAGCAGAGGCTAGGGCAAAAACTGCAAAAGAAAATTCACCTATTTGGCAAAGTGAAATGGCTGTTTTTATGGAATCACTTTTATTTGATTTTCTTTTAATGAGAAAATATATTACAAAAGCTTTTATTATCATGACAGTAATAAAAACTAAAAGAATATAATGAATATTACTTATAAAAAAAGATACATCAATTTTTGTTCCAACTGAAAAAAAGAAAGTTCCTAAAAGTAAATCTTTATATGAAGCAATATCCGACTCAACTTTAATATGATATTTTGATTCAGCTATAATCATACCTGCAATAAACGCTCCTAAAGAGTAAGTAAATCCTAGTTCATGTGCAAGAATTGATGTTCCTATTACTATTGATAAGACTGAACCTAAAAAGAGTTCTTCTAGTTTTGAGTTTGCTGAAAAATGTAAAAACCAGTTCATAAGTTTTTTCCCTAGAGTAAACATAAAAACGATAATTAATAGTGCAGAAAAAAATGTTTTCAATAAAATTTCATTTAAACTTAATGTGTCATTTGATAGAAATGAAATAAGTAATAATATAGGAATCACAGCTAAATCTTGGAATACTAAAATAGCTGTTGCTTTTTCTCCATAAGGAGTATAAATATCTTTTGATTGTTTTAGATATGTTAATACAATTGCCGTAGAAGATAAAGAGAATGCAAGAGATATTATAATAGATGAACTTGTATCTATTTGAAAAACATATTTTGAAACTAAATATATAATGGTTGCACTAATAGCCACTTGAAAAAAACCATTTACAAAAAGTATTTCTTTCATTTTTTTTAGTTTTTCTATTGGCATTTCAAGTCCAATTGTAAACATAAGAAATACGATACCAAATTCAGCTATTAATTCTAAGGCATGTAAATCAGCTTCCATATTTAAATTAAAAATAAATGTAACAATAGTACCTGTTAGGATATAGCCAATAATATGCGAAATAGATAACTTTTTAAAGATGATATTTAAAATGGTTGATAAGGCTAGAGATGTGAAAATTATTATTAGTGTAGTTTCCATTTTGATATATTATCAAAAACTAAGTAGTGCTTTGTATTTTTTATGTATATTAAACACGCAGGTTAAAAAATATCAATATATATTCTAAAAAAAATTATTAATCTGATATAATATTTTATCAAAAATAAGGTTTATCATGTTTCAAAAAATAAAAGAGTATTTAAGTTATGGGAAAAATCATATAGTAACAGTTATATTAAAAGGACTTTTTTGGCTAGCACCAATTGCAGCTATTACTATTATTGTACTTTGGATTTATGAAAAAGTTGATCTTCTAACTGGAAACTTATTTAAATTAGTAGGATTTGAGCCTGCAAACTTTCCAATTCTTTGGACATTTATTGGTGTTGCATTATTAGGTTTTTTAGCTTATGTTTTAGGTGTTTTTGTTGAAACAGGACTTGTAAACTTTGTTCAAAAAATTTATTCTAAGATACCTGGTTATGGGACAATTAAAGAGTTAATTAATATTTTTAATACTTCAAAATCTGGTGAGAAAAAAGTATTAGTTGTCCTAGTAGGTGGATTTGCAAAAGATGATTATAATATTGGACTGATGTATTCAACAAAAGAGTCAGTTGTAAAAGACCATTATACGGTAACCTTATCCATGACTCCAATCCCAAATGGTGGATATATGTTTGAAACACATAAAGATAAAATTTATGTAATAGAAGAAGCAACCTTTGATTCAAACTTACAATATTTACTTTCAATGGGTGTAAAATCAATGGCAGAGATTTTGAATATCGAACCTAAACCTATTGAGGAATATAAAACGATATCTCAGTATTTAGATGAAAAAGAAAATAAAGAGATTAAAGAATAAAATTTAATTTATTTTGTAGGTATTTAAATATTTTTCTAAATGAGATATACAATTTTCATAAAGTCTTTTTTTCTGAGATTTTTTTGCAGTTGAGATACAACCTTCAATTGAAGATACAATATAGATTGATAAATCTTTTGTATCTGTGATAGAGATCTCTTTTTTTTCTATTGCTTTATTTAAAACTATTTCAAATATATTTTCAAATCTAAGATAAATTTTTTCTAATTCATTTTTAAAATCTTTATCTTGGGCTGATAGTTCTTGTACTAAATTATTAAGCTTACATCCATTGTTAAAATCAAAATCATCTCTATGTCTAAGCACTTTCATCACTTCTTCAATAAAATTTTCTTCTATAGATAAAAGAGGAGCATATTTTCTTTCTATGTAAAATAATACTTTTTCTTTTATAACAGTAAGAACTAACTCTTTTTTAGATTTAAAAAAATAATACATAGAACTTTTACTTGCATTTGCTTTCTTTAATATATTATCAATTGATGTTGCATGGTATCCGTTATAATATATTTCATCAAAAGTTATATCTAAAAGTAGTTCTCTTTTTTTACTCATTTTTTACCTTAGCTAAAGTAGTTTGACTATTATATCAAATTGAACTATTAATTACATTTTAAAAATTTTATATCATAAGTCTTGACTAAGTAGTCAAATCTATGATATGATACAGAATTAATTAACCAACCAGTTGGTTTGTTAAGTTGAATAATAAATTTTAAGGAGCTAAAATGATAGGGAAAATAGTTTTTATGGTTAGAGTTAAACATCTGGTATTTCCTTTTTTATTTGTATTATTATATGGAAGTGGTTTTGTTGGTGCAAAATATGGATTACCAGATTCAACACCTTTAAGTTTTTTAACATTAAGATTTTTTATTGCTGGTGCAATACTTTTTTTAATAGCAAAAATATTGAAAGAGTCTTTTCCTTTATTAAAAGATATCTTTCATATTAGTGTTGCAGGTTCTTTGACTGTTGCAACGTTTTCTATAGGTGTTTTTATATCTATTGATATGGGTTTGTCTCCTTCTTTATCCGCAATTATTATTGCTCTGCAGCCTATTTTAGTGGCAATACTTGCAAAAAGTTTTGTAAATGAACAAATTATTTTAAGACAATGGTTAGGATTAATTGCAGGTTTACTTGGTGTATTATTAGTTGTATTTCATAATATAGATTTTAGTACTGCTGGCTTGTATTCTGTTCTTTTATCAGTAGTAGGTCTCTTAGGATTAACATTTGGTAATTTATATCAGAAAAAATATTGTTCAGATATGAGTTTATTTACTGGTGGTTCTATTCAATCTTTGAGTTCAGGATTTATATGTTTAGTACTTTTATTACTTTTTGATACTTATAAAATTGTTTGGACAAATGAATTTGTTTATGCTCTATCTTTTATGTCAATAGGAGTTTCTATTGGTGCATTAAGTTTATTATATATCATGATACAAAGATCAGAAGTTAGTAAAGTAGCAAGTCTATTTTATCTTGTCCCTGTATCTGCTGCTATTACTGGATATTTTATTTATGACGAAGTATTTGATTTATTGACTGGTTTAGGTATTTTTATTGTTGCTATTGGAGTATATTTAACAAATAAAAAATAATTCTTTTAGTGCAAAATATGATTTTTATATCTTGCACTAAAAAAGATACTAAAGCATCTCTAATAAGAAAGTTAATGTGATAATAGTAATTAGTAAGGAGATTATAATTGCAATGGAACTCTCTTCTTTATAATAGTCATATTTGTTTGCAAATACGTATACACCTGCTCCAATAGGAAGTGCTGACATGATAATCGCAACTTTGAAATATATATCATCCGAATTCATATTTAACAAATAGAATCCTACAAAAAATGTAATAAGTGGTTGAATTAATATTTTAATAAATACAATAGGAAACAATTTAGAAAATATTTTAATTTTAAAGTGTTTTTTATTTTCTAGTTTTGCAAGTCCAATTCCTAATGCAAACAATGCAGTCGGCCCTGCAGCAACTCCTAAAAAGTTTGTAAAGTTAACTATTACCTCAGGAAGTTCGATACTAAAAGCAGGGAAAAATAAACCTATTAAAACAGATAAACTTAATGGGTTTTTTACTATTGTTAGAAGAGCATTTTTTATTATAATTAATTTTGACTGTTTTTTTTCCTGATTCATTATTCCAAAGGTAATGATTACTGCCATTATTGCTGGTATATTATGCAGTATTGTAGCTAAAGCAGCAGGTAATGTCGCAACTGTTCCAAAAGCAATTATAACCAGAGGTATACCCATATAGCCTGTTGTTCCATAACAAGATGCCATAGCAATGATAGCAGATTTTGGAGATTTGATATTTGTAAAAATTGAATATATCAACCCAAAAATATATGCAAATATAATTCCACTTAAAGTCATAAGTAAAAATTTCCAGTTTAAAAGTTCTTCTATATTAGCATTTGCAACAGATAAAAATAGTAATGCTGGTAGCGCAACATTTAAAACATAACTATTTATTAGATGTTCAGCTTCGCTTGAAAACTTTTCTTTTTTTGCAAAAATAAAACCAGTTAAAATTACTAAAAATATTGGTAGTACTGTAGTTATCACGATAAACCTTTTTTGTTATTTATGGACTAGTCAGTCCATAAAAAGAATCATAGCATATTGTGGACTAGTTAGTCCATAAAATAAAATAAATTTTGAAATTTATATGATTAAAAGATTTAGTATTAAAGTAGATAATTTTGAGTTTGATTGAATTTTATGGTTAAAGAGTAATATTTTCTAAAAATTCAATATCTTCATCTACTACAATTATAACGTCAATACAAAAATTGACATCTAGTTTTTTAGTTTGTAAATAGTAATCGATACTTCTTTTTAGTTTTGATAATTTTGTGGGTGTTATATTATTTACTGCAACTTCATAGTTATTTGCAGATTTTACTTCTATAAAGTGATATGTTTTTTCTTTAGTGGCAATAATATCTATTTCGCCTAGCTTTTTAGCATAGAAATTTTGTTCGATGATTTTAAAGCCTGAGGAGTTTAAAAACTCACAGGCCTTAGTTTCTGCAATATCACCTTTACTGCGGCTCAATATCCACTCTTACAGATTTGAATCTTGCTGTTAAGATTAGTTCATCTGCTTCATCTCCAAAGATAAAATTAACTTTTGATTCTGGATGATGAAATGTTGTAAAAAGAGTCCCCGTTTTTATGTTTTTTGTATATCTTACTGGCATAATGGCAGTTTCACCATATTCAGTTCTCATGATGATTTGATTACTTCCAATTCTTTTTTCATCTTCTTTTGAAGCAAGAACAACATCTTTTTCATATCTAGAGTTTAAAGGTTCACATCTTGCAGTTTGAGCTACATTGTTATAATGAACAATAGTTCTTCCTGTAGTTAGATAGAATTCATTTTTTGGAATATCTATTTTTTTAACAAGTTTTTCTATTTGTTCTCTTAATTTATATTGGTGATATTGAAAATATCCTTTTCCATCAGGTGTTCTAAATTCTTCTAAATGAAGTACTGGAGTATCTTCTTTTTGTATAGGCCATTGCATACCTCTATTTCTATTTTTTGATAGTTTATGATATGTTGCTCCAAAAAATCTACTCTTCACGGCTTCTTTAGTTTCATTCCAAACATCTTCGCTGGTTTCATAAGTAAACTCACCATTGATTTTATTTTCAATATCTCTTAATACTTCCCAGTCATCAGGCATTTGGGCTTCAACTAAAGGTTGTGATAAGTGAAGTCTTCTCATGGCATTTACATAAACACCAGTTTTTTCATAAGCAGATTTAACTCCAAATACAATATCAGCTTTTTTTGTAACTTCATTCATAAATAGTTCATTTGAAATAATTAAGTCAAGTTTATCTAAGGCTTTATGTACTTTATTTTGATTTGGATGAATATGGGCAATATCTTCACCCATTACGTACATAGCTTTAATTTTATCTTCTAGCATCTCATCAATTAACTCAGGAGTCATAAGACCAATTTCTTTTGGAGTTTGATAATCTGGGTCAAAGTATGGTAAACAACCAGTATCACAGGCTCCTTGAACATTGTTTTGTCCTCTTAAAGGCATAAGCCCAGTGCCTGTTTTTCCAATGTTACCAGTTAAAAGTGCAAGATGAACAACTGCCATTACGGCATATGAACCATCAAGATGTTCAGTAATTCCAAGTCCCCAAAAGAACATAGATTGTTTTGTTGCATATTGTCTTGCAATATTTGGAATTTGCTCTGCAAGAACTTCATATCCTTCAATATTTTTCATATATTCAGGATTTGCAAATGGGTCATTTAAGATTGATTCTTTATATTCTTCAAATCCAACACATCTAGCATCGATGAATTCATTGTCATAAAGTTTTTCATTTAAGATTACATATGCCATCATATTTAAAACAAGTAAGTTTGCTTCATATGGAATTACAAGTTCTTCACCATATTTTCCTAATTGAATTCTTCTTACATCAATAACAGAAAGTGTAGCAGTTTTTGATTTTGCAGCTTTTAGAATCCTATTTGCAACAATTGGATGGGCTTCAGTTGTATTTGAACCCATAACTATGATATTTTCAGTTTTATAAATATCATCAAATGGATTAGTAGCAGCTCCTTCTCCAATAAGAGGTTTCATTCCTTTTAAAGATGGCGAGTGACAAACTCTTGCACAGCAATCCACATGGGGAGAGTTCATTCCTTCTCTTACAAATTTTTGGAACATATAAGAACTTTCACATGAAGTTCTAGCTCCACCCATTCCACAGAAAGCATGACGCCCATACTTTTCTTTTATTTCTGATAGTTTCCATGCTGCAAGTGAAGTTGTAAATTCATAAGGAGTTTCATAATATTCCTCATCAAAATCTTTTAAGGTTTTAGCTCTTGCTTTTAATTCTCTTGGCAGTTGCTCAAGATTTTTTTCAATAAATGATTTTTTTACTCTTGTATTTCTAATTCTATCTTCTGCATCAACAAATCCAAATCCTTTTGAACCTTTAATACAAAGCTTTCCTTGAGACACATATCCATCATTTTGCGCATAGATTTTTAAGATTTTATTGTCTTTAACTTGTCCTGTGATATCACACCCAACACCACAGTATGTACAGACTGAATTTATATCTGCAATCATAATCAACCACCACCAACAAATTGTAATAATTCTAATTTATCGTCATTTTTAACAACGTAATTATTCCAGTCATCTTTTTTTACAATTTCCATATTAACTGCTGCTGCCATAACTTTATCTTCTACTTGTAATTCACTAATTACTGCTTGAAGTGTAGAGTTTTCATTAAACTCTTTTTTTTCGCCATTTACAATTAGATTCATCCCGTGCCTTTATATATTTAAGTCTTAAGATTTTATCTAATTTTTCTTTTATCTTTATCAAAAAGCTTGATAGAATTTAGTCTATTAGTTAGGACGTTCTACCATGTAACCAATTCCTCTAATATTGATAATAAAATCTTCTTTTAAAACTTTTTTGACACGATTTACTTCAGCTCTTATTGTTGCATTATCAATTTCATCTCCATCATAGGCATATTCTCTAAACATATCATAGTTTACAACCAAGCTTCTATTTTGAGATAGGAGGGCAATAATTAGAAGTTGTCTTTTGGGTAAAATATGTGGTTCATTATTAAAATATAAAGTTGTAGTTTCATGGTCAAAACTATAAGATTTTGAGAGCCTTTTATGTTCCTGTGGAACGACTCTTGTTTTTAGTATTTTATTTATTCTAAGATTTAACTCTTTTAAGTGAAATGGTTTTTTTAGATAATCATGGCAACCTATGTCAAAGGCTCTTGAAATTTCTTCAATATCAATAAGTGCCGAGATAAAAATAGTTGGAACCATTCTTTTTTGTTCATGAAGTTTTTCTAAAATAGTTAAACCATCAATATCAGGTAAGTTTATATCTAAAATTAACATATCAAATTTTTGTTCTTCTAATGTATTTAAGCAAGTTTCACCATCTTTTGTAGAAACTATTGCATGTCCTACAGATTCAAGATATTGGGTGATTGCATCATTTAACATTGAATCATCTTCTAATAAGAGTATTTTCATTGTTCATTCCTTTTAAAAGTATAAGTAAAAGTTGTAAATTCTTCATTTGATTTTAATTCAATTTTTACATCTTCTTCATCGCATATTTTTTTTACTAGATTAAGTCCTAATCCAAAACCATCATGAGTTTTTTGCTCTCTATAGTATTCTTCAAATATTTTTTCTGGTTCTTGAATTACACTTGAATGACTTGAAACTAAAAATTTATAAGAGTTGTCATATTCAAATAAAGAGATAAAAATATCTTCATTTTCTAAAGTATATCTAATAGCATTTGTTAGATTATTATCAACTATTCTTTGTAATTTTGTTTCATTAAAGTATATAGTTTTTTCTGTTTTTGTAGTTTCAAATAAAATTTTAGAATTTACTTTTAGTGCAACTTGTGTAAAAAAATCAATTCTACTTCTTATATAGTCTACTAATTCTATTTTTTGTTTTCTATACTCTATTTGATCTTTTTTTACCAAGAAACTCAAATCATCATATATTGCAAAAACATTTTTCATAGCAACTTCAATATTAGATAGATATTTGTTTTTACCAAACTCCATTTCATATAACTCTATATTCCCCATAATAACAGAAAGAGGAGTATTTGTTTCATGTACTGCGTGACGTAAAAATTGTTTTTGAGAGGCTAATAGATTATTTGAATAGCTCTTTTCTATATTTAATTTTTTTGTTTGTTCATCATAATCTTTTGAAGATTGTTGAATAAGATGGGTTAGTGCTTGAATGGTTCTTGCGTATTCAGATGTTTCATTTATATTATCAATATTTTTAACAGTAGTAGTTTCTTTATTATTTGAACTATTTTCACTTAATGCAACAACTGTTAGAGTTTGATTTAATAGTTGATTTGCACCATTGTTATGATAAAACTCTGCATAGGTGAAAAACCCTGATGTTGGAGCAATTGACGCAAAAGGTTCAACTTCTACTTTTATGAAATCTGGCATATATCTACGTCTTGCCATACAAGAGTATAAAAAGAATGTTTCTGGTTTTCCCGATGAAAGTTTAGGAAGAGTTTCTATTGGGTTTTGCATTATCATTTCTGCATTTCCAAATCCTAATTTTACTATATCCCCTTCTTGTAAGTTTCCTGCAAAACTTAGACTTCCATCATTATGTTTTGCGATTACTGCACGGGCTGTTAAAATAGAATCTCTTTCAACTATAAGTGGAAATTCGATACCTGTTGCAGGAAGCGCATCAGCAACATCTTCTCCTAAGTATTTTGCATAAAAATCTACTGGAGTCATACCATGAATACTATAAACTCTATTGTTTTCAATTTTATCAATCTTATGTTCTATTCCAATTGGAGACCAGTTAAATCTATAATCATTGTGAATTAGTAAAATATCTGAATTTAAAGAGACTCCCACCGCACCTTTTTTTAACACTTTATTTTGACATGATATATAAGTTTGTGTAAATGCGCCATTATCTCCTGCCATTCCCCCACAAATAACAACATCTTTGTTAAAAGATTGAACGCCTTTTAAAAAGTTTTCACCGTTGGTTGTTGTTCCATCTGTAAAAAGAATAAGAAGTTTCGTGTTTTGTGTTACTAAATCTTTTGCAAGGCTGAAACCATTTTGAAATGATTCCTCATATTCAGAATAAGAGGTCTTTATTTGTGTATTTTCAAAAGTAGAAATAGAGATTATAGTATTAGATGTTGAAATATTTTTATCTTGAATTTCTCCATCGGTTGTAGTACCTATACAAATAGAATTTGGTAAATAGTTTAAAATTTTATCAACTAGATTTTTTAGAGTTATATTGCCCTGTCCACAAAATATTTGAATTAGAGTATTTTTTTGATTTTTGAACTCTTCAAAATTTATAATATCTTCTATTTTTCTATTTTTTAAACTGTAGTTATATGTTTTCATAAGAAAATTGTATCATAAAAAAAGCTTTTTTTTATAAAAATTTTCATAATAAAACGTCGTTTTTATGGGTATTTATCCAATTATTTTATTTCGCTATATTCACGCTATATTCAAGCTAAATTCAGGCTATATTTCTCATGTAAGATTTCATCAATGGAAAAATTAATATCTTTTGTATATCTAGTTTTTCACAAAAAATATAATCTAAAAGGAAAAAATATGTCAACAGAAGAAAAAGTACAAGCCTTAGTAAAACCAACTTATAAAGCTCAATATGAGAATTTTATTGGTGGTGAATGGGTTGCTCCAAAAAGTGGTCAATATTTTGAAAATGTATCTCCAGTTGATGGAGAAGTGTTAACAAAAATTCCAAGATCTAATGAAGAAGATGTTGAGTTAGCAATTCAAGCTGCAAATAAAGCATTTGAATCATTTAAACATACTTCAGTAGTTGAAAGAAGTACAATGTTAAATAAAGTTGCAGATGCAATTGAAGCTAACTTAGAAGCTCTTGCAATTGCAGAAACTTTAGATAATGGAAAAGCAGTTAGGGAAACTATGGCAGCGGATGTTCCTTTAGTAGTTGACCATTTTAGATATTTTGCATCAGTAATTAGAGCTGAATCTGGTACTGTTTCTGATTTAGATGAAAATACAATTTCTCAAGAAGTTCATGAGCCATATGGTGTTGTTGCTCAAATTATTCCATGGAACTTCCCACTATTAATGGCAGCTTGGAAATTAGCTCCTGCTTTAGCAGCTGGAAATTGTATTGTTATGAAACCAGCATCGGCTACTCCGATGTCTATTTTACTTATGATGGAAGCAATTGCTGATGTTCTTCCAGCAGGTACTGTTAATATTATAAATGGAGCAGGTGGAAAAATTGGTAAGTGTTTATCTACTCATCCAGATATTAAAAAAGTTGGATTTACTGGTGAGACTACTACTGGACAGTTAATTATGCAATATGCAACTGAAAATATTATCCCTTCTACACTAGAACTTGGTGGTAAATCTCCAAACATTTTCTTAGAATCTATCATGGATGCTGATGATGAGTTTTTTGATAAAGCAATTGAAGGTTTAGTATTATTTGCATTTAACTCAGGAGAAGTTTGTACTTGTCCTTCAAGAGCATTAATCCAAGAGTCAATTTATGAACCATTTATGGAAAGAGTACTTGAAAGAGTTAAAGCTATTAAATTAGGTAATCCATTAGACCCTTCTTGTATGATGGGTGCACAGTGTTCAACTTCTCAACAAGAAAAGATTTTAGATTATATTAAAATTGGAAAAGAAGAGGGTGCTGAAGTTCTTATTGGTGGAGATGCATATTCTAGTGAAGACCATCCAAATGGTAACTATATACAACCAACACTTTTTAAAGGTCACAATAAAATGAGAATCTTCCAAGAAGAGATTTTTGGACCAGTTCTTGCTGTTACTACATTTAAAGATGAAGATGAAGCATTAGAAATTGCAAATGATACAATCTATGGATTAGGTGCAGGTGTTTGGTCAAGGGATGCACATCAACTGCATAAATTTTCAAGAGGAATTGAAGCTGGTCGTGTATGGGTTAATTGTTATCATTTATATCCATCTCATGCCTCATTTGGTGGATACAAAAAATCAGGTATTGGTAGAGAAACTCATATGATGATGTTAAATTCTTATAGACATACAAAAAATATTTTAACTTCTTATTCTAAAGATGCTTTAGGTTTCTTCTAGGCCGATTGTTAAAATAAAGATTATAAATGCATAGGAGATTTTCTTCTATGCATTGCATTCAAATAAAAGGATAAATATGAGTACTGAAAGATTAGCTGTAACACCTGCTGCAATAGAAGTTATAGAAAAATTAAAAGAAGAAAATGGTGAGTTAGTTTTTAATCAAAGTGGTGGATGTTGTGATGGTACTGCTCCTATGTGTTATGCAAAAAGTGATTTTTATGTACCTTCTAGAAATGTAAAATTAGGTGAAATAGCAGGGTGTGAATTTTTTATGGATAAAGACCAGTTTGAATATTTTAAACATTCTCATATAACTATAGATGTAAAAGAAGAAAAAGGTGCTTTTGGAAATTCCTTTTCTTTAGAGATAGATTTAGGTTATCAGTTTTTGACAAAATCTAGAATATTTACTGATGAAGAGTATAAAAATTTAGAAGAGCTTTAAAATGCTTCTTGTTAGGAAAATTTTTTAACATGAAGCATTTTAAATCTATCGCCCATTCCTGTAGGTTCTACTAAAGTTTTTATTTTTTGAGATTCCCTTAGATAAGTGTTTTCATCACTATTTTCTTTTAATATTTCTAATAAATCTATAATTCCAAACTCTACTAGAGCTTGCATTTGAGTTTTAAAGATGACATTTTTTACTCCAAAATCTTTAAAACAATCTTCTATATGTGTAAAATATACATCATATGTAATATCTGTTTTTGCAAAATATTTTTCTAAATCTAGATTTTCTTTAAAGATTGGAAAAACTTCATGTTTTTCATAAATACGGCTTGAGAAGTCATTTCTAGGAACTTTATCTCCATAATCAAAAGTTACAAATTCAAACTTTTTGATATTAGAAGTTATATTTTCAATAAATTCTTCATATCCAATACCAACTTCCCCTTTTGTAATTTTATATTTTTTACAATGATCTATTATCTTTACATCTTTACAATTTTCAAATTCTATTTTATGATTTTTTACATATGCCATTTGAAGATTTTCTTCTTTATTTGTATAAACTAATTCACAAGAAAATGCATCAAAAATTTCATTTGCTACTATAAATGCATGGGGTAATTTAACTTCACTAATGTCATTGTAGTGTTTTATTTTTATAACATCTCCAAAACACTCTTGTAAATATTTTGTTTGCTGTTTTTGTAAATTATCAAATCTTTCAACAATTGCGAAGTTCAAACTCTCTAAAAGTTTTGGATTTAAAGTATATATAAATTGGATTATATCAGCTAATAAATATCCGTGATGTGCACCTACTTCTAGAATAGTAGTGTTTTTTGGAAGGTTTCCTTCTTTTATAGAATCAACTATTCTTTTTCCAATACTTCCACCAAAAAAAGAAGAAGTAGAAACAGAAGTATAAAAATCACCTTCTTTTCCTATTTGTTTGTAGTTTGAATAATATCCATCTTTACTGTATAGCCATTTGTTAAAATAATCGCTGAATTTTAATTTTTCTGTGTTCATCAGATAAGTTTATCTAAAAAAAGGTTAGTCTATTCCTCTATAGAATTTTCATAAAAACAGAATATTTCTTTGTTAAAACAATGATATATGTAACTTTGACATTTTTTTGCTCTTTTTTTACTCTTTTTTTACTTCTTTTTATCCATAATATATAATATACTTTCGAATACTAACAAAGGAGTTACTTATGGCAAGAAGTAAACTTAAAGATTTTAAAGTTCTTTTCGTTGAAGATGAAGAAAAAATTCGACAACATATTGCAAATTCTCTTAGTTATTTAGTAGAAGAAGTTAAAGAGGCTTCTAATGGGGTGGAAGCATTAGATGTATTAGAAAGTTTTACTCCAGATATAATAATCACTGATTTAGAAATGCCCCTTATGAATGGTGTTGACTTTATAAAACATGTAAGAGAAGAAGATAAAGATGTTTGTATTATTGTCCTTACAGCACATACAAATAATCAGTATTTATTAGAATTAATTGATATGCATATTGAGCATTTTATTGTAAAACCAATGAATTTTGAAAAGCTTTTAACTATACTTCAAAAATGTGAAAAGTCAGTTCTTGAACAAAAAAGTGTAAAACATGTATTGCCTTTAGACTACTCTTATGATGAAGATAAAAAAAGTCTATCATACAAAAATGATGAAATAAGATTGACAAGAAAAGAGATTTTATTTCTTGAACTTCTATTTAAAAATTCATTTAGAATTGTTTCGTATGATGAAATAGATAGTTATGTATGGGAAGATTCTGTTATGACAGAGAGTTCTATAAGATCATTAGTTAAAAATCTAAGAAAAAAACTACCTGTAAATTTAATAGAAAATCTTTCGGGAGTTGGTTACAAACTTGTTTAGATGTTTTTTTTTAATTCTTTTTATAACAACATTTTTATTATCAAATGACGTAAAATATAAACCAATAAAATATAAACTTGATGATGCAAGTAAAATAGCTTTAAATAAAAAAATCTCTAATTCTCATATAAAAATATATTTACCTTCTATTCCATATTCTCATATTATGCGTTTGATTAATGGTACTTTAGTAAGATTAAATGACTCTTCAAAAGGTTGGGAATATTTTATAGCTTTTAAACATGAAAAGATAGATTCTCTTACTTATGATTTTTGGTTAAGAAAAGATGTGAAATTTCAAGATGGTACAGTATTGAATGCAGACTCTGTAATTGAAAATTTCAAAATTTTTAAAAAAGGTGCTTTTACTTATACAGATATTCATAATAAGTTAAAAAGTGTAGAGAAAATAAATGACTATAAAGTAAGAATTTATTTAAACAAACCATATGGAATGCTTTTAAATGACCTTGCTAGAATAAATCTTTATACTTCTGAATACTTAAAAAAATACTCTTGGTCAAAAAATATAGTTGCAGAAAATACAAAAGCACCAGGTCCTTATGGAAGTGGTCCTTATATACTAACTTCTGGACATGCAGTTGGACTTAAACAGAGTGAAAAAATAGTTTTAAAAGCTAATCCTTTTTATTTTGAAAAAGAGAAACCCTTTATAAAAACTATTACAATTTTTACAAAACTACCAATAGATAAAGTAATACATGAAATAAGTGAAAAAGAGGGAGAGCTTGATATAGCTGTTATTCCTTTTAATAAAAAAACGGAGATAGTAAATTCAAAATTTGCAAAACTAGTTAGTACGAAATCAACTTTTAATTTAAGTATTCATATGAATTTAATGAATAAAAAATCAAAACTTCAAAATCAAAAAATAAGACAAGCACTAAATCAAGCTTTAAATCAACAAAAACTTGTAAAGTTTGCATATAAAAATGAAGGTACGATATCTCCTTTTTCAATCTCTTCAAATTCTCACTATGTAAAAAAATTATCAAATGAGTATATAAAAAATCCAAGACTCTTTTTTAACGAAGATGAGCTTACTAAGTTACTTGATGGATTGACTTTAAAGGTTGTTACACAAGATAGATTTATTTCTTTATGGAAAGGTATAGAGTATCAGTTAAACAAGTACAATGTGAAATTGGATTATGACGTTACAACTGATGAATCATATGTCTTAAATAAACTATTGACAAATAGAGATAAAATTTATGATTGGGATTTAATTATTTGGGGAAATAATGATTGGTATGGTCACCCTTGGGCATCATTTTTTACTCTTTATACAAAAAATCAATGGTCCGCAGTAAACTCTGATGAGGTATTAGATAATAAATTTAGAGAACTCTTTGAGATAGAAAATAGTGATTATAGATTTCAACCTTTAGTAAATGATATCTTGAAATATACTTATGAAAAAGCTTATATGCTGAGTATCCCTTCTCCAAATTTTTTATTAGCAATGAACAAAGAGATTTCATTTACTCCCTCTTCTGTAGCAATTTTAAGATTATGGGAAGCAAAACTGACACCATACCACTGGTCTATAAGGGAAGAGAAAGAACTTCCAAAATCAAGAAAAGAATTTATATTACCTAAAAGGATAAATCATGATGAGTAGTATTAAAATACGATTAAAATTTTTTATATTAGGTATGTTAGCTTTTTTATCACTTTTATTTTTAGGATTATTGGCCTTTAATATAAATAATCAAGGTTTTGTAAATTTAAGTCAAGTATTTACAGATTTTAAGAAAGTACAAAAACTACAGTCAGATTATATTGAACCTTTATTTACTTTAAGAGAAAGAAACTTAACTCTTGTAATGTCTCCAAATGAGGATTTTAAAAAAGAGGCAGATAAAAGATTAATAGAAGAGTTAGAAAAACTTGATAAAACTTTTAATGATGCACCAAAAGAGATTTATAAAAAATGGGAAAACTATAGAGTTCTTCTTTTTACAACCAGAGTATATTCTCTAGAAGGCTTTGATGAAGGCTCTTTTATGAATGCGACATCTTCTGAAAGAGAGCAGTTTTATGATTTGATAAGTGATTTAAAACAATTACAAACGCAAAAACTAGAGGACTCAGAGAATACTTTTATTGAAGCAAAAGACAATACTTTAAAAAGTAAATATTATATTATTTTAGGATTTTTATTTGTAGGAATCACTACATTTTTATTTGATATGACTGTAATAAGAAAGATTGTTGATTCTATAGAAAAGGTTCAAACCGGACTTTTTGGTTTTTTTACATATCTTTCAAATCCTAAAAAAGAAGAAACTGAAGCATATATAAAATTAGATAGTAAAGATGAATTAGGACTTATGGCCAAAGGAATTAATAGCCAAGTAAAATTAATCAAATCTGCACTTAAAAATGATTATAAACTAATTGAAGAAGCAACAAATACTTTACATGAATTAAAAGAAGGAAGATTTGGTAAAAGGCTTACTTCAGATGCAAGTTCAGAAGAGCTGAATACCTTAAAAAATGTAATGAATGAAATGATAGACAATCTTGAAAATAAGATTCAAGAAGAGATTACAAATAGAAGTAATCAAGAAAAGCTTTTAGTACAACAATCAAAGCTTGCTGCTATGGGTAATATGTTAGGAAATATTGCACATCAGTGGAGACAACCAATTAGTGAAATAAACGCAATACTTATGGAAGTAGAAGCCATAGCTAGATTTGATACTTTAAAGACTGATTTTCTTTTAAAAAGTATATCGAGTTGTTCGGATGTTACAGAGCATATGTCTTCAACTATTAGTGATTTTCAAAATTTCTTTCAACCTTCAAAAGAGAAAGAGTATTTTAATGTACATGAAGTATGTTTAAGTGCAATTTCTATTATAAATGCTTCCTTGAAATTTCATAATATTGAACTAAAATTTAATATAAATGAAAATTGTGAAGTTTACGGTTATCCAAGAGAATTTGCCCATGCAATTTTAAATATACTTTCAAATTCAAAAGATGTATTAGTAGAAAGAAAAATAGAAAATCCTAAAATTATTCTTAGTATTAAAACTGGAAAACAATTTACAATTATTAGAATTGAAGATAATGCCGGTGGAATAAAAGAAGAAAATATTGATAAAATTTTTGAACCATATTTCACAACAAAACATGCCACACAAGGTACTGGTATTGGATTATATATGACAAAGATGATTATTGAGAATAATATGAATGGTTTTGTAAACGTAGAAAATAGCCAAGAAGGGGCACTTTTTACTATCAAACTTCAGAAATAAAGAATAAAATTTAAAACTTCATTTTTTTACCACTATTTCACTCTTTTAACGCTTAGTTCCTTTTTTATAATTTAAATATAAAAAATAAAAAAGGATTTATCATGAAGAAAAGATATCTATTTCTTAGCTTGTTTTTACTTGCCTCTTTTGTGCAAGCAAAAACTCAATATGTAACAAAAACTTTGCCTACTTATTCAACTACTGAAGATGCAAAAGCTAGTGGGAAAATACTTCCTACGACACCTTTAGAAGTTATAAAAACACAAGATGGAAAAGCATTTGTTAAGTTAACTGGTTGGAATAAAGGAAAAATGACACGAATCCTTTATTTTTCAAAAGGTGAAAGAATTATTTCAGCAGCATTTTCTAAAAAAGCGAAATATGAAGTAAAAGTATTAAAAACAGAAGAAGTTGGAACTAAAAAAGATCAATGGAGTAATGTAACTATAACTACATGGATAGATAATAAAGAACTGACAGATGATTTAAATGCTTTATATTCAAAAGCTGCAAATTTATATGAAAAAAATTGTGGTCTTTGTCATGCAAAACATCCAACAAAAGAATTTTCAGCAAATCAATGGCCAGCAGTTATTAAAGGGATGATTCCTAGAACACCTTTAAGTAAAGAAGAAGGGTTATTAGTAACTCAATATGCTCAAAAGCATGCAAAAAAATAAAAAATAAAAGAAGGAGAAAATTATGAGAACTTTAAATAGAAGAACTTTTTTACAAGGTACAGCTGCATTAGCTTTAATGCCTGCTGTTTCAGCTTGTGCTAAAAATGTTGAAGCAATGAATAAAATCGGAGCAATGGGAGGCAAAGGTAAATTTGTACAAAATGGCTCAGTAAATACTGCTGCACACTGGGGAGGATTAAAAGTTACTGTTGAAGATGGAAAAGTTGTAAATAGTACAAATGTATTAAAAAACTTTCAATATAATTCTTTACAATCAACAGTAGAAGATTTAGTATATGCTGAAGATAGAATTAAATATCCAATGGTTAGAAAGTCTTATTTAAAAGATCCAGATAATTCAAAACCTGAATTAAGAGGTAGTGAAGAGTGGGTTAGAGTTTCTTGGGAAGAGGGACTTAAATTAGCTGCTGATCAAATGAAAAAAACAAGAGAAACAAAAGGTTCTAGTGGAATCTTCTCTGGATGTTATGGATGGAAAAGTTCAGGTAACTTCCATAATGCTAGAACTTTAGCATATAGATTTATGAGAACTACTGGTGGATTTGTTGGTCATAAAGGTGATTATTCTACAGGAGCATCTCAAGTTATTATGCCACATGTTATGGGTAGTATTGAAGTATATGAACAACAAACTTCTTGGGAAGTTGTATTAGAAAGTACTGATGTTGTTGTAGTTTGGGGTGCAAATCCAATGGCAACGCTTAAAATTGCTTGGAGTAGTTCTGATTCAGAAGGTTTAGAGTACTTTAAAAAGTTAAGAGACAGTGGTAAAAAAATTATTTGTATTGATCCAGTTTATAGTGAAACTTGTCAATTCTTAAATCCAACAAAATGGGTAACTCCAAAACCAAATACTGATGTTGCAATGATGATTGGTATGTGTCATACTTTATATACTAAGAAAAAACACAACCAAGATTTCTTAGATGAGTATACTGAAGGTTTTGATAAATTTAGAGATTACTTTATGGGTAAAGCTGATGGAGTAGTAAGAGATTCTAAATGGGCTGCAAAAATTTCTGGTGTTGATGCAAAAACTATTGATGAATTAGCTTTATTATTTGCAGCAAATAGAACTATGCTAATGAGTGGTTGGGCTCTTCAAAGACAACATTTAGGTGAACAAAGACACTGGGCTCTTGTTTCTTTAGCTTCTATGATTGGTCAAATTGGACTTCCAGGTGGTGGTTTTGGTTTATCTTATCATTATGCAAACGGTGGAGCACCAACTGCAACTGGTGGGAAAATTGGTGGTATTAGTTCAAAATCTAACTGGGGTATGAAAACAAAAACAGCTGGTGGTTTAGGACATAGTTATAATGCAAAAGATACAAATATTGCAATTCCTGTTGCAAGAATTTCTGATATGTTATTAAATCCTGGAAAAACTATTGATTATAATGGTACAAGAATTACATATCCAGAAATTGAAACAATTTATTGGGCAGGGGGAAATCCTTTCCATCACCAACAAGATACAAATAAACTTATTAAAGGTTGGAAAACAGTTAAAAATGTATTTGTAAATGAAATTTATTGGACTGCAACTGCAAGAATGGCAGATATTGTATTCCCTGTTACAACAACATTTGAGAGAAATGATATTACGATGGCGGGTGATTATTCAAATAAATATATTTACCCTATGAAACAAGTTATTCCTACTCAACATGAAGCTCAAAGTGATTACTGGATTTTTACAGAATTAGCTAAACACTTTGGAAAAGAAAAAGAGTTTACTGAAGAAAAAACAGAAATGGAATGGGTATCAGAGTTTTATGAAATTGCACGATCAGGAGCTGCTAAAAAAGGTGTTAAAATGCCAATGTTTAGAAAGTTCTGGGCAGATAATAAACCATTTGAATTCAAAGTATCAGAAGCTTCAAAAAAATGGGTTAGACACGCAGATTATAGAGAAGATCCATTATTAAATCCTCTTGGAACACCATCTGGAAGAATTGAGCTTTATTCTCAAAAGATTGCAGATATGAAATATGATGATTGTAAAGGACATGTAACTTGGATGGAACCTATTGAAAGATATGGTATGAAAAATCAACCAGCACCATTAGCGTTAGTAAGTCCACATCCATCTGAAAGACTTCACTCTCAACAAAATAATACTTCACTAAGACATAATTATGAAGTACAAGGAAGAGAACCTATTTGGATTAGTATTGAAGATGCTAAAGCAAGAGGTATTAATGATGGTGATTTAGTTAGAGTATTTAATAAAAGAGGTCAAACTTTAGCTGGTGCTGTTGTTACTAAAAATATCTCTAAAGGTGTAGTAAGAATGCAAGAAGGTGGTTGGTATGATCCACTAGAACCAGGTAAAGAAGGTACTTTATGTAAACATGGAAATGTAAATACATTAACAGTAGATATTCCTACTTCAAAATTAGCAAGTGGTAATAGTGCTCACACTGCACTTGTAGATGTAGAGAAATACAAAGGAAAAGTTCCAAATATTTCTTTATTTAAACAGCCTAAAATGGCTTAATTTAGGTAGTTAGTTGTTGAGTTTTTACTCCTTATTTGAGCTTAGCAACTAATTAAAATGTAAAGAGGAGAAAGTCTCCTCTTTATTAACTATTGTTTACAAGCATCAACAATAGCTTCTTGGTTTGCATATAAATAGATCTCAACTCTTCTATTTAGCGCCATATTTTCTTTGTTTGTATTAGGTGCTACTGGTTTGTTATAAGAACATCCTTTTGAAAATATTTGATTTTTTATACCGCTATTATAAATAGTATTTCCAACATTTGATGCTCTTTGTTCAGATAGTTTTTGATTATATTCGTATGAACCTCTACTATCAGTAAAACCAACAACTTGAATTATAGTGTTTGGATAGCTTGTTAAAACATCTGAAATTTTAGCAATTTTTCTTGAAGCTTCTTGTGTTGGTACAGCAGAATTAGTTTCAAAAACCATACTATCTCTTAGCATAATTTTCACGTATTTATCAGTATTTGATACAATTAAATCATTATTCGGATCTAAAGCTGCATTTGGGTTATTATTTACATCTGTATTTAATTTATCTGCAACTTCTTTTGCTTGTTGATCCATTGAATAACCAATTCCACCTCCAATAGCCGCACCAATAGCACCACCGATTAGAACTCTTTTCCCTTTACTACTTCCTTTTGTAGTTCCACCAATTACTGCACCTAAAATACCCCCAATAAGTGCACCTTGTTGAGTTTTTGACATACCTGTATTATTTGAGTTTGGTTGTGGGTTATTACCTTGTGTTGCACAACCTGCAAGCATAGCAGCTACTAAAGATGTAGCAGCAATTTGTTTTAAAAAATTTCTTTTCATATTCTAATCCTCTCTATTCGTATGTGTAATTATACCACTTCTTGGTGAAATAATTGTGTAATTTATTAATTAGATATGTAACTATTTTGTAAATGATTTTCGCTATAATAACAACTTAAGATAATAAAATTAAGGAGAAGCCCATGGAAAAAAGAACAAAGATTTTAGCAACATTAGGGCCAGCAAGTGATACTGTAGAAGTTATTGAAGGGCTAATTCGTGCTGGTGCAAATATGTTTAGACTAAATTTTTCACATGGAAGTCATGAATATCATTTAAATACATTAAAAAATATAAGATGTGCAATGGAGAATTTAAATACAACTGTTGCGATTTTGCAAGATATTTCTGGACCAAAAGTGAGAGTTGGAGATTTAAAAGAACCTTTTGAATTAAGAAAAGGCGATACTATTACATTTTTAAAAGATGAAATAATTGGATATAAAGAAGATGAAAAGAAATATGTAGTTTCTATAAATTATCCAGAGTTACTTGATAAAGTAAAAAAGAATGAATATATTTATTTGTATGATGGAACAATTAGAGCAAAAGTTATTGAAACTGGTGATGAGATAAAAGCATTGATTGAAAATCATGGAACACTTAGTTCAAGAAAAGGTGTTAACTTCCCAAATACAGTAATTGATATAGATGTTATTACAAAAAAAGATAAAAAAGATATTGCATGGGGAATTGAAAATAAAGTAGATTATTTTGCGATTTCATTTGTACAAAATGAAAGAGATATGTTACATGCTAAGGATTTACTTGGAGATTATAAAGGTAAATTAATTGCAAAAATTGAAAAATTTGATGCTGTAGAAAATATAGATGAAATTATTAGTGCAAGTGATGGATTAATGGTTGCAAGGGGAGATTTAGGAATTGAAGTTCCATATTATGAAGTTCCAACAATTCAAAAAAGACTTATCAAAAAAGCAAATGCAGCTTGTATCCCTGTAATTACTGCAACACAAATGCTTTTATCTATGACTGAAAATGAGAGAGCTACAAGAGCTGAGATTTCTGATGTTGCAAATGCTGTGTTAGATGGAACTGATGTTGTAATGCTTAGTGAAGAGAGTGCTATTGGAGAAAATCCAATTAATGTTGTAGATACAATGAGCAATATTATTGCAAAAACTGAAGAGATATATGCTTTTGATAAACAAGACAAATTAGATTACCAAGATAAGTTTGATGTAATTCAAGCAACAGTAACTAAACTTGCAGATGATATAGATGCAAAAGGTATTCTTTCTCTTACAAGTTCAGGTAAGTCTGCAATGAAAATATCTAGATATAGACCAAAAACACCAATTTTTACTTTTACACATAAAAGAAAAGTGTTAAATAGTTTATGTGCTATTTGGGGTGTTAGACCAATAGGTGTAATCAAAGAATCTTTAGCTTCTAAAATGTTTCAAAAAATGTTAATGCAACTTGATGAAAAAGGCTTACTTGATAGAAAAGGTCCATATGTAGCAACAGTTGGATATCCTGTAGGAATGCCTGGAAGCACTAATACAATTAAGATTTTAACTGAATCTGAAATTGAATACTATTTAGGTTTAGCTGAAAAAAAGAAATAACTAATTCAAAGGGAGTTTTATAGTAAATAAAGCTCCTTTATATTTTTTTTCTTGATAAGTAAACTCTATATTCTCAACTTTTATTTTACCTTTTAAACTTGATTCAATTATATTTTTAGTCATATAAAGACCTATTCCTGTCCCTTGTGACTTAAATTTAGTTGTGAAGTATGGTTCGTATATTCTATGTATGATTTCTTTTTTTATTCCACCAGCGTTGTCATAGATTTTAATTTCTAAAGAATCATCTTTTTTCAGAGTTTTTACAAAAATATATTTTTCTTCTTTTGTCTCTAATAAGGCATCTTTAGCATTATTTAATACATTTAAAATCACTTGAATAAGTTCATTTTCGTAAGAGTTTAATTTTATACTTTTAATATCAAGTATTAATTCTATATTTTTATTTTTAATATTTGCAAAAATTAGATTGAGTACTTGTTGTATTGTATTATCTATAGTGAATGTGTTTTTAATTTTATCTTGTGAATAGAAGTTTCTAAAATCATCAATTGTGTTTGAAAGAGTTAAAGTACTTTTTACTATACCTTCTAAATCTTTATCTAGTTGTTGGTCATTTACTTCTATACCCATCTCTTTTTGAATACGAATTCCACTTGCTATTGTACTAATAGCTGATAAGGGTTGTCTCCATTGGTGGGCAATATTACCTAACATCTCCCCCATGGCAGCTAATTTAGATTGTTGATTTAGAATTATATCTTTTTCTCTTACTGTAGATACTTGCTCTTTTACTTGTTTTTCTAATTCATTATTTAAATTTTTTAGTTTTAAATTATTATCTTCAAGTTTTTGAGAGTAAAATTGAAAAAGATTTTTTATTCTTTTTGATAAAAGTATTAAAAGTACAATGATAAAAAAAGTTACTATAGAAGAGACAAACATTATTGTTTTAATATCTTTTTCAAGAACTAATTCTAGTTGTAAGTATTTTTTCTCAATTTGCTTATCTAAATCATTTGTATATAAACCTGTACCAATAATCCAATCTAATATAGGAATACGTTTTACATAAGAAATTTTTCTAGATTGTGAAAAATCTTTAAAAAGTGCTTCTGATTGAAGGTATTCTAAAAAATCTCCATTGGAACCTTTGGCTTTATTTATGATTTCTAATACATTTTTTTGAATACTCTCATTTAGTTTAGAAAGGGGTACATTTACTATAGATTCATTCTTGTGAACTAAAGCTTTCCCTTGCGTATCCATAATAAATATATAACTCTTATCATCATAAGTAAGGGATTTTACAAAGTTTTTTGTAGTATTTGCAATTTTCTCTTTGATATCTTCTATATATATTGCTGAACCTATAAATATGTTTAAAGGCTCAAATTTTTTTAAATATCCAATTTTTTTTATTTTTTTATCACTATTTGGTTTATTCCAATACCATTGAGTAAATCCTTCACCATCTTTTTCTAGTGTTTTTTTAAAGTTTTTAAATAAAACATTACCATTCTTATCTAAAAGATCACTAATATCTTTTCCTACTAAATGAGGATTTGCAGGAAGTGATATTGTTATACCTGTTTTTAAATTTTGAATAAAAAAGTATCCAGTATCATTATCAAAAAATCTTAATTCTCTCATCTTTTCATCTATAATTTTATATAGCTTTTCTTCTGAAAGGTTTTTATTATTTTTATAAATATTTTTTAATAGGGTATAACCTATATTTACGACGTCTTTTACTGTTTCTTTGGACTCTATTAACTGATTCTGATAGTTGTTATTTAATAAAATTGAAACGTATTCTATTCTCTCTTTAATAGTCTCTTTTAAGTTTATGATATGTTCTTTTCTAAGATTTTTAATCTCTTCTTCATGAGCTTTATGTTTTGAGGAAATAAATATATTTGTTAGTATAAATGAAGTTAAAATTACCCCAATAATTGGGAGTAATATAATCCATTTAATAATTTTTGTTTCATTTACCATTTTTTTCATAATGGATTATTCTATCATAATTACTTAATATAATAATAAGTTAATCAAATTTAAATAATATTTTTAATTAACTGATTTTTGAATAAATTTCTAAAAGTTCTATCTGTTCTTCTAATTTAAATATATTAAGTTCAATTGATTTAATTTTTTGAGAATTTTGTAATGTATCTACATCACTTTGCGTTTTTAGCTCAGCATTTTTTTCTTCAACTATTATTTCTAGAAGTGAGTTATACAATTCATAATCATCTTTAGCAATTTTTTTCTTTTGATTTAACATCTTGATTTTTGATATTTTTGTTTTATAAAAATTTTCTTCTTCAAGTATTTTATTTTTTAAATCAAGTTTAGCTTTTAGATATTCAATTTTTTGTGTTTCAATATCGTTAAAAGTTCTTACATCAATAGGCATAGTTACTGATAAACCATAGTTTTGCACAGTAGTATCTGTAATTGATGGATTATTATCAGTATCATGATATTTTGTATAATCAAGATTTGCATTAAAAGTTGGAAGATATTTTGCTACAGTAATATCTTTTAAATAATCTTTTTGATTTATATCTGCTTTTGTTTTTGTAAGTTCTATATTCTTTTCTATGAAAGTCTTTTCATCTGCTAATTCTAAAGTTGGAAGGTCAAAACTTTTGTAATCACCACTTGCAATATTTAAAAAATTGTTATTTATTTCTTCTTTTTGATATTGTAATTCAACAATCGTATTTTTAACTTTATTAGCATCTAAAATTGCGTTATCTAAATATGAAGTATCTAAAAATCCGTTTAAAACTTGTTCTTTTTTTCTTATAATATCTATATTTGCATTTTTTAAAAGAAGTTCATTTTTTTGAATATTTAAATCTATTATGTGTAAATTAAAAAGTAAAGTTGTTGCAGTTTTAATTAACTCTTTTTTTTGTATTTCAATATCAATATTATTATATTCAAATGAAGCATTTGCATATTTAATGGCTTTATATATACCACCACTTTTGAAAATAGGTTGATTAATATTAATCATACTTTTTGTTGAATCGTATGTTTCTCCATAATTTTTTGAGTAAGTTAAGTTTATTGGATTTATCCAATCTTTCTTTAATTTTTGACTATTTTCTTCATTTTGTTTTTCAGAATATTTAAAAAGATTTAATCTATCTTCAGAAAGAATACTTTTATCTTCAGCCTCTAAAAATAAAGGTAAAGATAAAAGTGATATTAAAAAAAATCTAGCTGATTTTTGCAAGTGCATTTGCTAACCTTTTGAATCCTTCATTAATCTCTTCTTTTGAAATTGTAAGAGGAGGCAATAATCTTAATGTATTTTTACCAGCTTTTAATACTAAAACACCTTCTTCAAATGCTGTTGGTATTATTTTTGCAAGTGTATCTGCATCTTTTACTCTTAGACCCTTCATCAAACCTAATCCAACTTTATTTGTAAAAATATTTGTATTATTTTCAAAAAGTTCAGTAAGTTTCTTATCAAAATAGATTATAGTTTCATCTAATTTTCCAGAATTTTTATAATTATCCAAAATATCTAAAACTTTATTTGCAGCAGATGTACTTAAATAATTTCCACCAAAAGTTGAACCATGATCCCCTGGTTCAAAAATATCTTTATGCGTCGTAATAACTGCACCAATTGGAACACCTCCACCAAGACCTTTTGCCATAGTGATAATATCTGGTTGTATTTCGTAAAGATTAGAAGCTAAAAATTCACCTGTTCTATATGCTCCTGTTTGAACTTCATCAATGATTAATAAGATACCTTGCTTTTTTAGAAACTTTGCAAGTTCTTGAATATCTTCTTTTTTAAATGGTTGAACTCCACCTTCACCTTGAACAAGTTCAATCATAACTGCAACTGTTTCATTATCAATTGAATTATAGATATCATCTATTTTATTATCATAAGAAAAGCCATCAGGATAGGGTGCAAAGTTTGGACTATGCATAGAACTTTGTCCTGTTGCTTTTACTGTCGTAATTGTTCTTCCATGAAAAGAGTGTTCTAGTGTAATTACTTTATATCTTTTATTATCAAATTTTGTTTCACCATATTTTCTTGCTATTTTAATAGCTCCCTCATTTGCTTCAGCTCCTGAGTTTGAAAAAAATGTAGCTACATCCATTTCTGATAATTTTGCAATTTTTTCACCTAGTTTTGCCTGTGGCTCAATTGCGTAAAGATTTGAAATATGAGTTATGTTATTTACTTGCGTGCAAATAGTATCTGCTACTTCTTTATTTCCATGACCAACTGAAACTACTCCAATACCTGATGTAAAATCTATATAATCTTTTTGCATATCATCAAATAGTGTTGCGTTAATTCCTTTTTTAAAATTAACATAGTTTCTTGGGTATGTATGTAAAACATACTCTTTATCTAATTGTTCTAACATAAATTGTTTCCTATTTTTAAGTGTTGAAATTATAGCTTATTTTCTTAAACAAAATATTAACAACTGTATAGTTTGTAATATTAAAAGTAAATAAAATAATTCAATATATTTTTTATTTAGCTAAGAAAATATATAAAATTATTTTTTGTTATTTAATTTATAAAATAACCTAAAAATATATATAAAATAATGTGTTTATATTGTATAATATAGCTCTTTAAAGGATTTAGATGTTTAGAATTAGAATTAGACCAACAATATTATTTATTTTTTCATTAGTTGTGTTTTTTGCAGTAGTAATGACTTTAGGTTTACAATATTATTTTTCTAAGCAATTAGCCACTGATATGGTTATAAAAAATGTTAAAAATCTTTCTGTTAATACTGATGAGAGATTGGAAAATATGGATAACTATAGTAGTGAATTAATATCTATCCTAGAACTTTCTTCAGGGATTGATGATTTATCAAATAAATTTAATTCATCTAAAATTTTGAAAAAAATGGCAATTTCAATGAAAAATAAAGAGTATATTTATGCGATATATTTCGGGTTTTCAAATGGAGATTTTTTTGAATTGATAAACCTTCCTAATGATAATTCAAATTTAAAGAATAGATTTGAAGCTAAAGATAATGAAAGATGGCTTGGAATAAATATAATAAATATAGATAATAAAACTACAGAGATAAAAACATTTTTTGAAAAAGATTTTAAGATAAGTAGAAAAATTGTTGGGACTACTGAATATAATCCTACTAAAAGACCTTGGTATATAAATGCATTAAAGAGTAATACCCTTATAAAAACAAGACCTTATATGTTTGCAAACTTAAAAAGTAATGGAATAACATATGCAAAAAAAATACCTGATCTTAATGATGAAGTGGTTATTGGTATAGATATATCTTTAAAGAACTTATCTAACTTTTTAAAAAGTCAAATAGATATAGAAGGAAGTTATATTTATTTGGTTAATGATGAAGGTAAAGTTATTGTATCAAGTACAGAGGAAAATAAACTAGATAAAAAATTGACAACGCTTTTAAAATCATTAAATTCAGAAAAATTAAATGAAATTGAGATTAATGGCAATGATTATTTTGTAGTTCAATCTACAATAAATTCTAAGTTTTATAATAAAGAACATTTATATATGCTTATCCCTAGAGATAAGATAATGGATCCTATAAATCTAAAGATTTTATATGCTATTGGGTTAAATGCAATCTTTATGAGTATCTTTACTCCTATTTTATGGTATTCATCTAAACCTATTGTTAATCCAATTTATGAGTTAGAAAAAGAAAATGAAAAAATTCGTGATAGAAAATTTGATGAGGTTAAATTAGTAAAAACACGAATTAAAGAAGTTTATCATTTATCCAAATCTTTACTTACAATGTCTGATTCAATTAAAGAGTATCAAGATTCTCAAATAAAACTAATGGATTCTTTTATAGCTTTGATTGCAAGTGCAATTGATTCTAAGTCGGAATATACAGGCGGACATTGTAATAGAGTTCCTATTTTAACTCTTATGTTAGCTCAAGCTGCATCGGATAATAATGATGGTATTTTTAAAGAATTTAAACTAAAAAATGAAGATGAGAAAAGAGAATTAAGTATTGCTGCATGGTTACATGATTGTGGAAAGATTACAACTCCAGAATATATAGTAGATAAAGCTACAAAGCTAGAAACTATTTATAATAGAATACATGAAATAAGAACTCGTTTTGAAGTGATTTATAGAGATTTAATTATTGAATCATATAAAAAGCTTGAAGATGGAGAAGGAAAACCAGAGGTAGCAAAATGGCTTGAATCTGAACAAAAACAACTTATCTCTGATTTTGAATTTATTGCTAATACAAATATAGGTTCTGAATTTATGAAAGAGGAAGATAAAAACAGAATAGTAGAAATATCAAAAAGAACATGGGCAAGATACTTTGATGATACTTTAGGTCTTTCAAAAGATGAAAAACTTAGATATAAAAAAGAAGATAGTAGTATTGAAAATTTATTAAGTGATAAACAAAGACATATTATAAAAAGAAATAACTTTAATGAAGAAGAGTATTTAGAAAAAGGATTTAAATTAGCAGTTCCAGAAAATATGTATAATTTAGGTGAGGTATATAATTTATCTATATCTAAAGGAACTCTAACAGATGAAGAAAGATTTAAAATTAATGAGCATATTATTATGACTATTAAAATGTTGGAACATCTTCCTTTTCCTGAACATTTAAAAAAAGTTCCAGAATATGCAGGAGCTCATCATGAAACACTAATTGGTACAGGTTATCCTAAAAAACTCACAAAAGAAGATATGTCAATCCCTGCTAGAATAATGGCAGTTGCAGATATTTTTGAAGCTTTAACTGCAAAAGATAGGCCTTATAAAGATGCAAAAACATTATCAGAATCTATAAAAATATTAAGTTTTATGGTAAAAGATAAACATATTGATGAGGATGTATTTAAACTATTCTTAGAAAGTAAAGTATATTTGGATTATGCGAAAGAATATTTATCTTCCGAACAAATTGATAGTGTTGATATAAAGAAATATATTTAATTAGTTTTTGTCATATATAAAGAGTTGAAATATTAATAATTAATTTTCATTTAGCTAAAATACAAACTAAAATCAAAGGAAAAAAATGCAGCACTTGATTACTACCGCAGACTTTACAAAAGAAGAAATTCTTAATATTTTTGATGATGCTAGAATATTTTTAGATATGGAATCTAGTGAGGTTTTAAAAGGTAAAATTATTGTAAACCTGTTTTTTGAGAACTCAACAAGAACAAGAGGTGCTTTTGAAATGGCTGCAAAAAGACTTGGTGCTCAAGTAATCTCTTTAGATGTTGGAACTTCTTCAACAAAAAAAGGTGAGACTATCTTTGATACAGTAACAAATATTAACGCCATGGGACCAGATGCAATTGTTATAAGACACTCTGATTGTAATTTTCATAAAACTTTAATTGATTATGTAGATTGTCCAATTTTAAACGCAGGTGCAGGTAAAAATGCTCATCCTACACAAGCTTTATTAGATTTATTTACTATTGTAGAGCACTATAATGGTGATACAGAAGGTAAAAAAGTTGCGATTATTGGAGATATAAGAACTTCAAGAGTTGCTGGTTCTAATAAAAAACTTCTTCCACGATTTGGTATGGATGTAAGTTTTGTTGCTCCTGATTGTTTTAAATCAGAAGATCCTGAGTTCAAACAGTATGATAATATTTCTGAAATTATTGATGAGGTAGATGTTGTTATGAGTTTAAGAACTCAACTTGAACGTCACAATGAAATGTATTTTTCCTCACTTCATGAATATGCAAAAGATTACTGTATTACAAAAGATACTTTTGGAGATAGAGATATTCTTTTATTACACCCAGGACCAGTAAATAGAAATGTTGATATTTCTGACGAGATGTTAGTTGACCCAAGAAATAAAATTTTAGAACAAGTTAGAAATGGTGTTGCAGTTAGAATGGCAATTCTTAAAAAACTTGTTAAAGACCAATAATCTAAGATTAATTTGAACGAAGAATTAAAAAATATATTAAATAAATATGGCTCTTTTAAAGAGCCATTTTTTTTTACTATCTCATATGACCTATCAAAATTTTATGTAAAACCTTTAAAAAATTTACCAGCAGAGATTAGTTACGAGATAAATGATAAAGTCTCTTCAAAACTTACTAAAAAGCAAAGAATAAAAAAATATCCTATATCTTTTAAAGAGTATAAAAAGAAATTTGATTATATTCAAGAGCAAATAAAAGCCGGAAATTCTTATCTTTTAAATCTAACTTCTAAAACACAAATTGATTCAGAACTTACACTCGAAGAAATTTATGAAAAAGCAAATGCAAAATTCAAGTTGAAATTTTTTGATGAATTTGTATGCTTTTCTCCTGAAAAGTTTATAGAGATAAAAAAAAATAAAATCTATACCTATCCTATGAAAGGAACTATTGATTCTAAAATACCAAATGCTGAAGCTAAAATTTTAGGTGATACAAAAGAGATGGCAGAACATACTATGGTTGTAGATTTACTTAGAAATGATTTAGGAATTGTTTCAAATAAAATTAGGGTTGATAAATTTAGATATATTGATAAAATAAATGCTGGAGATAAAAAGCTTTTACAAGTAAGTTCAAAAATCTCAGGTCATTTAGAAGAAAATTGGCATGAAAAAATTGGAGACATCTTAACTTCAATATTACCAGCAGGTTCAATTACAGGAACACCAAAGAAGAAAACTGTTGAAATTCTTAAAGATATAGAAGATTATGATAGAGGTTACTATACGGGTATCTTTGGAGTATATGATGGAACTTCACTTGATTCAGGTGTAATGATAAGATTTATTGAAAAAGATAAAAATGGAAAGATTTACTATAAAAGTGGAGGAGGAATTACTTGTGATTCCGATACAAATTTAGAATACTTAGAGCTACTTGATAAAATTTATTTACCTATTTAAGATTATTTTTTTATAATTTATAATTGGATAACTTATAAAAAAGGATATGCTATGAATTATCAAGATGAGAGAGAATTTAACCAAGATTTAGACTTAGCAAAAAATACAAGAGATGTAAATATCCAAAAAAGATTTTTAAAATCTTATAGTCTCGGGATTAGAAAGGCCTTGGCAAAAAACCCTTTTCTAAATTCTGATATTGCAAATAATTTATTGTTTGATACAAGTTCAAATGTGTCTTTTCAAGCTTCAAAAAATAATAACTGTACGAAGCAAAGAGATTTTATTAGTGAAATATTAGATAATAAATGTGTTGTTTGTGATTTGGATCTTATTCCTTTAAATTGTGATAACTGTAAATAATCAAAATTTTTTACAGCAATTTTTAAATAACATTTAATTACTTATAATTAACTATAACTTTAATTAGCTCAATGGCTAAAAAAAGTTATTGAAAAAATATAAATAAAATTCTTACTATAAGAATGCCAAAAAAATTCTTTCTAATTTAGGACTTACTTTAAAGTATAAAAAGTTTATTGTCTAAATTTATTTGCCTTTCTAATTAAGCTACAAAAAAACAAAAAAATACTTAAATTTTATAAATTTTTCTTGTAACCAAGAGATAACTTTTCACAGATAGAATAATGTAAATAAAATGTAATGAATATGTATTCACTTAAAGAAAACTTAGAAAAAAGAAAAACCTTAATTATTGCGTAAAAAAACTTAAAAAAAAATTTATTTTTAAATTTATTTTAATTTTTCTTTGATTATAATGCGCCAAATTTATTTAAGGAGAAAAAATGAAAAACACTGTTTTTGTTATTGAATATGCAAAAGGAACTGACAAAGGATTTGATGGATTTAGACCAGATACTAAACCAATTTTAGATGCGATTGAAGAGGTAACTAGTTATAAGACTGAAATTGTTTTCTATAGACCAAATAGAAAATATGACTTACTAGAGTATTTAAAAGAGAAAGCTGTTGCAGTTATTAGTAGAATCAATCCAGGTAATTTAAAAGAAGTTGATGAGTATTTTCAATTTTTAAAAGCTTTAGGAAATGCAGGTGTTGAAGTTCATACTCATCCAGATGTTATGATTAACTTAGATTTTAAAGATATCCTAGCTAAGTTAAAAGGGACACCTCTAGGTGACGATGAAACTTACTTTTATCATACATATACAGACTTTGCTACAAAATTTCCTGCAGATTTAGACAAGTATGGAATTAGAGTATTAAAAACAAACTATGGATCAACAGGTGAGGGTGTATATCTTGTATCTAAAAAAGATGATGGTTCTATTTTCTCAGTTGAAGCTGTAAATAATCAAAAATACTATTATGATGATATTGATGAGTTTTTACATAAGTTTGAGCCAAACTTTGATGAAACTGTATCAGAATATGCAGCATACTTTCAAGGTAAAACAGGATTTGTTGGATGTAGATATTTAGAAAGAATTGCAGAAGGTGAAATTAGAGTTTTACTTGTAAATGATAAAGCAATTTCTGTTGTACATAAAAAACCTCAAGAAGGTGAATTTTCAGCAACACTATTTAGTGGAGCAAAATATAAATATGAATCACCAGAAGATCCAAAATGGAAAGATGTTATTAATTTAACAATGAATGGATTAAAAGACTTAAAAGCATATTTAAATGGGAAAAACTATCCATTATTATGGACTATGGATTATATCTTAGATTATAATGAAGATGGAAGTGACAAATATGTTCTTTCTGAAATTAATTGTTCTTGTGTTGGTATTACAACAGAATTACAATATGCAAAAGATGTAGCTGCAGTTTTTGTTCCAAAAAAAGATAAAAAGAAAAAATAATTTGAAGTAGGGATTAATCCCTACTCCAAAATTTTAAGAAGTGGATAATATCTTTTTTTACATATATATTTGTAGTAATATCATGTTTTGTTTGAGGTAGTATAATTACTTTTGCATTTTTGTATTTCATCAATGCTTTTGTACAATGTCCTTTTATTTCATGATTTTCATTTGGTTTTGAATTTTTACCAAAATATTCATCATGTGTTCCGATAATATTTAAAAAAGGTTCATTTTTTTTAGCACCTATTTTAAAATCTTTTGAGTAGTATCCATTTTCACAAGAATAAGCAGTGATAATCCTTGCTTTAAATTCTCTTCCTTTAAAAGCAGCAGCTGCTAACCCACCTTCTGAGTTTCCCATTAGAAAAAGATGCTCTTCATCAATAAAACTCACACTTTTCAGTTTTTCAAGATTAAAATGAATCTCAGCTTGTCTTACTTTATGAACAGCTTCATAAGCACTCATTTTTGCAGGAGTATTATAAGTTGGTCTATTTTCAATTTTAAATGAATTTGGTGCAAAAAATATAAAACCAGCTTCTTCAACTATCCATTTTCTGTAAATTTTTCCTTTTGTAAGTCCTTTAGAACCGTGCATAAAGAGTAGAGTGGGGATTTTTTTATCTGCTATAAAATTAGGATATTTTTTTTTAAATTTATTTAATGTCCCATAATATGCTTTTTCTAATCCACCATAACCTTTTGGAATACCTATATATGCATATTTATACGTATCTTCAAAATTATTATATTTTAAAAGTGTTTTGTTTATATCTGTCAAACCTATATTTCCTAAAATTTTTTCGCTATTATAACGAAATTAAAAAATACTGGAATTAATATATATATGTACTATTTTGAAACTATAAAATGTGAAGACTTTGAAGTGTTAAATTTAGATTATCATAATAAAAGAGTTGCAAATACAATTGGTTTAAATATAAATCTTCAAGAGTATATTTACCCACCTTCAAACGAGCTTCTTAGATGTAAGGTTATTTATGATGAAGAAGGTATTACTGATGTTGAATACTTTAAATATAAAAAGAGAGAAATCAAATCATTTAAAATAATAGTTGAAGATAAAATTAATTATTCAAAAAAGTATGTAAATAGAACAGCTCTAGATAACTTATTTAATCAAAGAGAAAATGCAGATGAAATTATCATTATAAAAAATGATTTTGTAACGGATACTTCAATTGCTAATATTGCAATACATGATGGAAGTTCTTGGATAACTCCCAAAACCCCACTTTTATATGGTACGACAAGAGCAAGATTAATTGAAGAAAAAAGAATTTTTGAAAAAGAAATAACTATTGATATGTTAAAAAATGCAAAAAAATTTGCTTTGATGAATGCTATGATTGATTTTGATATTTTAGAAGACTATTCATTTTTTTTATAAACTCTATTTAATAGAAGACTCCATTTATCAACTTTCCCCCAGTTGATTTTAACTTTCTTATGTATTTTTTTATTTTTTAGAATATATGCAGCTTTTTCATTAAATATAAATTGAGGTTCTAGTTTCTTTCTTATATCAAAAGGAACTACTTTAAAACTTAGGTTATCAAGTACTAAAGGCATGGCTTTTTTATTTTCTATATAAAGTAATATCATGTGATAACTTGCTTCACCTCTTACTTTTACAACACTTAAAAATAGTTTTTCTTTTGGAATACCAGTTTCTAAAAGTGTAAAGTATTTTGCAATAGCATAATCTTCACAATCACCTTTTCCATTTATTAAGAACTCTTTTGGAGTTGCCCAATGATCGTCTACTTTGTATTTTGTTGCATCATTAATTGGTAATATTTTATTATAAAAAGCATTTACATGAGAGAGTTTTTTTAATAATCTAAAATCTTTTATTTTCTTTTTTAATTCGAGATATTTTATTAATCTAATAGTAATAGCTTTTTCTTTTGTTGAGGATTTTATAATTCTTAAATCATCATTGCTTAAAGTTATACTTTTAGCTGATAAAGAAATTGTAGATATTAAAATAAGTAAAATTAATTGTTTCATAGGCTATAATACACAAGTTAAATTGAACTTAGGATTAAAAATGATTAATAATATTATAGAGAATGTAGAGTATAAAGATTTAGTAAGTTCACAAATAAAAGATACTATGGGATTTTTATTAAAACAAAATGAAGAGTTTGCAATTACTGCAAATATTGATGCAGTTACTTTTGACCCAGAATTACCAAAAGCAACCCTTGAACAGCTTTCAAAATTTTCACTTTTTATTTTATCAAATTATACTTATTCAACTGTAAAACTAGATGAGTCTGCGATTTATTTCGAAGCAGGATTTGGGAGTGAAAATTTTGGTTCAACTGTTAAAGTGCCTTTTTATGCGGTATTTCAAATTGTTGTTGAAGAATCAATTCTTTTTGTAAATTCTGTTGCTACAGTTGATAAATTTAATAAAGATGCAAAAGAAAAATCTTTCAATGTATTTAAAAATAACCCAAATAATAAGAAATTAATAAAATAAGAATATATATATTTACTTTAGTGTCACTTTTATGCTACACTTTAAAATATAAGGAGTAAATATTATTGGATATATTAGTTTTTGATAAAAATTATGAAGATGAAAGATCTGATTATTTAACTGTAATACAGAATAATTTAGATGGCTATAATATTAATTTATTTACTAATTATAATGAAGCCATCATTTCTTATAAGAAAAATCTTTTTCATATTGTTCTAATTGATTTTACAACAGATGAAGGAAAAGCTTTTTTGCAAGATGTAAATAAGTTGAATTCTTTGCAACGAATCATTACTATGGGATTTACTCTTAGTTGTAGTTCTGAAATGGGATGTTTATATTGTATAGATAACTTTTATAAAAGAAGACTTCTTAAGCCTATTGATGCAATCGATTTATATAAAACTATAAAAGACTTTAATGGGATATTTTGTAAATATGCAAATAGATTTAATTCTCCAAAATTGCTACTTGATGAACTTATAAAAAGATATAAATATTTTTCATATGATGAAAAGAATGAAATAATTTCTTCAGATAAAAATGATCTATATGAGCTGAAAGAACTACTAAATCTTATGGTAGATTTAAAAAATTATGGAATAAAATATGAAGTAATTGATGATAAAAGTTTAAAGGTATTATAGCTTTTTATCAATAGGAAGTTTTATAGTAAATTGCACACCTTTTTGCAGTTTATTATCAATCTCAAATTCTATATTTTGTGCAAAAATTTCTCCATTTAGATGTTTAACTATAATTTCTTCTGTCATGTATAATCCAATACCAGTTCCTTGTGATTGATGTTTTGTAGTAAAATATGGGTCAAAAATTTTTTCAAGAATATCTTTATCTATTCCTCCTGCATTATCTTTTATTTTTATTATGATTTCATTATCTGTAGATTCAGATTGAATTATTAAATATCTTTTTTCTTTTATTTCTGAGAGTGCATCAATTGAATTATTGATTATATTCATAAAAATTTGTATAAATTCATTTTTAAAACTTTTTATATTTGGCGTATGGATTTCTTTAATAATATTAATACTATTATTTCTTATTCTCATATAGATTAAATTTATTGTTTCATTCCAAGCATCTTCTATATTAAAGTTTATAACTTTTTTATCTTTCTGAAAATAGTTTCTAAAACCATCAATAGTTTCTGAAAGATGTTGTGTAGATAAATTTATTTTTTCTAAAGTGTTATTTAATTCTTCTTTTTCAAGAACACCTAATTCATTTTGTAATTTTGCACCTGTTGCAGCTGTTGATATCATTGATAATGGTTGTCTCCATTGATGGGCTATATTAGAAATCATTTCTCCCATTGCGGCCATTTTAGATTGCTGAAAAAGAAGTTTTTCTTTTTTTATAAGTTCCTCATTTTTGTTTGTTAATTCTGTTATATCATTTGCAAGAACTAAAATAAAATTTTCACCATCTTTATTTTTAAAAGGCTTTTTTATAGACATAAAATGTTTTACTTTATTTGTTTCTACATCTATTGAATCTTCATAAACAATTCTTGTTTTACCTTCATTCATTATTTCTTGAACATTTTTTCTAAAGAAGTCTGCCATTTCTTTATCTGGTATATAATCTCCATCATCTTTCCCTATCATTTCATCTGGATTTGATTTATAGAGTTTAGCAGTAGCCTCATTTACTAAAACGAATTTTGCATTATAGTTTTTTAAGACAATGGGGTAAGGAGTTTCATTAATTACCGTTTTTAGTAGTGTAGATTGTTCTATTAATTGTTCTTGAATTTTATATGTTTCTGTAATATCTACAATTGTCCATAAAATATGCTCTTGATGCTTTATTGGATCGCCAGATATTTTAGCCCAAAATAGTGTTCCATCTTTCTTTTTTACTTGAAAGTTTACACTCATTGGTTTTTTATCAAGTACATGTTTGAAAGCAACTTCTCCGAATTTTAAATATTCATCATTATTTAAATGAAAAATTGAAGAGTTTTTCCCTATAAGTTCATCTTCTTGATATCCAAATAATTCATAACATCTTTTGTTTGTAAGAATGATATTTCTATTTGAATCAACTACTAATATACCTACATAAGTGTTATCAAATAAGTCATTAAAAATAGTAGATTTATCTATCTTTTTATCGTTCTTCATATATTGCCCTTATAATAATTTTATCAGGAGCAAGATAATAAATTTCTTAATAGATTATTTAAGCTTTAGAGCAAGAGCTCTAAAGAAATATATATTTATTTATTTGGTGAAAAAGGGAATAAAGCACTCCCCCAAGTAAGACCAGCACCAAAAGCATCAAATAATACAGTATCACCTGCTTTTATTCTTCCTTGCTCATATGCATAGTTCATTGCCATAGGAATAGATGCTGCTGAAGTGTTCCCATATTTATCAACAGTAACAACTGTTTGTTCATCTGTTAATTTTAAAGCTTTTCCAACCGCACTAATAATTCTATAGTTTGCTTGGTGAGGAATAAAATGATTAATATCTTCATTTGTAATATTGTGTTTTTTCATCATTACTTCAACATCTGCTGTCAAAGTTTTAACTGCTAGTTTGAAAGTTTCATTACCTTTCATTTTAATACAAGCCATTTTTTGATCAAGTACTTCTTGTGAACATGGATGTTTACTTCCTCCACCTGGAGTTTTAATTAAATCATCATAGTTTCCATCACTTGAACAATTTACATCAACAATAGCTTCTTCTTTATTGTCAGTTGCAGAGATAATTGCAGCACCTGCACCATCTCCAAAAATAAAACAAGTACCTCTATCAGTATAATCTAAAATTGATGTATAAGTTTCTGCACCGATAATTAATACATTTTTTTTCATACCAGATTCAATAAATGCTTTTGCAACTGATGTTGCATAAACAAATCCAGTACATGCTGCACTAATATCATAAGCCATAACAGGAGGAAGTCCAAGTTTTGATGCAATAAGACATGCCGTTGATGGCATACATAAATAATCAGGTGTAACAGTAGCACAAATAACTAAATCAATATCTTCTTTAGCTATTCCAGCACGTTCGATAGCTTGTTCTGCTGCTTTTGCCCCTAAATCAGATGAAGCTTCATTTTCTTCAGATATTCGTCTTTCTTTAATACCTGTTCTTTTTGTAATCCATTCATCTGTAGTATCTATAATTTTTTCAAAATCTGCATTTGTCATAATTTTTGGTGGAATGTAAGCACCAATAGATCTAAAAGCCGCATATGCCATAAAAAAATCCTTAATTATTTATATAAATTTAACTTTTGTTCAATATCTTCATTTAAGTTTGAACTTGCTGCATTAATAGCTTGAAAAATTGCATTCTTAATAGCTTTAGGGTTTGATTTACCGTGTGCAATAATCACAGGTGATTTTACACCAAGAAGTGGTGCTCCACCATATTCGGCATAATCAACTCTAACTTTTAGGCTTTTAAATACTTTTCTCATTAAAACTGCACCTGCAATTGAAATAAGTGATCTTTTAAGATTTTTCTTTAAAATTTGTCCTATAGTATCTGCAACACCTTCTGCTGTTTTTAATAAAATATTACCAATAAATCCATCACAAACAACAACATCTACTGTTCCTTTGAAAATATCACTACCTTCAACATTTCCAGCAAAGTTTGGTATTTTTGAGATTAGTTCATATGCTTCTTTTGTAACTTCGTTACCTTTAGATTCTTCTTCTCCATTGCTTAATAAACCAACGATTGGATCATCTAGTTGAAGAACATCTTTTGCATATGCTTGTCCCATAATTGCAAACTCAAATAAGTTTTTTGCATCACAATCAACATTTGCACCAACATCTAATACTAAAGTATTTTGATTTTCACTAGTAGGCATTAAAGTTGCAATAGCAGGTCTGCTTACACCTTTAATTCTTCCAATTCTAAGAGTTGCTAAAGACATAGAAGCACCAGAATGTCCCGCGGATACAATTGCATCTGCTGTGCCTTCTTTTACTAATTCTATTGCTTTATATATTGTTGATTCTTTTCTTTTTAGAGCATCTGTAGCTGAATCATGCATACTAATTATATCATCAGTATGAACAATTTCGATTCTGTGTTCAAATTGTTGAGGGATTAAAGCTTTAAGTTCGCTTTCATCTCCGACTGCTATTGCAGTAAAGTTGTTATTGTTTTGTAACGCTGCAATAAGGCCATCTATAATAGGCTCAGGACCGAAGTCCCCACCCATTGCATCTATTGCTATTTTAAGCATTAGTTTTTATATTCACCAGTGTTTGGGTTAACCATATGAGGCATCTTCCAAGTTCCGTCACTATCTTTTACTGGTTTTTTTAAAGTAATTTTATAGTGAGTTCTTCTTTTAGCTGCTCTAGTATGAGATACTCGTCTCTTAGGTACTGCCATGTTTTCTCCTTAATTAATATTCTTGTTCGACAAAGTCATTATTTGCACAGTTTGCACAAATATGATAGTCACTGTATATAGATGATACTTCACTTTGAATAATCTCATCAAAATCAATTATATTATCATCTACTTCTATTATTAAATCTTCAGACTCTGAAGATTCATTTTTATAAATACCATCACTTATTAAAAAATTTAACTTCTCATTTAAAGTAATCGTATCATTTTCACCGCATCTACAACACTCAACAGATGTTTCACCTGTTAAATTTGCATCAACTTTGACTAAAGATGGCGATATTTTACAAAAAGTACCTTCAATTTTAACTGAATTGAACTCAGTATTAAGCTCTCTAGGAGTTTGAGGTACTTTTTTAAATTCTATTTTCATTTGAAAATTTTATAATTCTTAACAAATTTCTCTTGCTGCAAAGAAAAAGTTAATTTCAACTGCTGCATTTTCTAATGAATCTGAACCATGTACTGCATTAGCATCAATAGATTCAGCGAAATCAGCTCTGATTGTACCAGCTGCTGCTTCTTTTGGGTTAGTTGCTCCCATTAAGTCTCTATTTTTAGTCATTGCGTCTTCACCTTCTAATACAGTTACTACAACTGGACCAGAAATCATGAATTCTACTAGCTCACCAAAGAAAGGTCTTTCTGCATGAACAGCATAGAATGCTTCAGCGTCAGCTTTACTTAATTGGATTTTTTTTGTAGCTGCGATTCTTAAATCTGCTGCTTCAAATCTAGATAAGATTTGACCAACAACATTCTTAGCAACTGCATCAGGTTTGATGATTGATAACGTTTGTTCCATAGGTATTTTTCCTCTTTTTATTTTAAGTCGCGGATTATACCTAAAAAATAAAAAAAAGGCAAGTAGTTTTTACTACTTGCCTTTTTATAGATAGTTAATTAATATTTAAATATTAGTCTTCAACTACTGGTTGTCCGTCAACAGCACCTTCAGTTGTTGGGTTATCCCATACAATACAACCTTCAGTTGGACATGCTTCAGCACATGCTGGTTCATCATTATCACCAACACACTCAGTACAAGTTTCAGCATTTACATAATAAATATCCTCACCTGTTGGGTTCTCATCATTATCAACGATTGACTCAGTTGGACACTCATCTAAACATGCGTCACAATTAATACAAATATCTGTAATTTTAACTGCCATTCTAACTCCTTGTTAAATTTAAGAAACTTTAGCACACAAAAAATAAATTTAACTTTAAATGAGAATGTTATTAACAAACGATAAGAAGGGGCTTTGCTTAATGAAAATAATAACGATTATCATAGAACTTTTTCTTATTGAGGAAAATTTTTTTCCTAAAATAAAATTTGTCTTAATTTTTTAAATTTATATAAAAAGCAATATTTTTTTTAAAAAATTTATATTATAATTACATCACAAAAATTTATATTAATAAAAGGAAATTACATGTTAGTAACAAAAAAAGCTCCAGATTTCACAGCAACAGCTGTACTTGCAGATGGTCAAATCGTTGAGGATTTTAATTTATATGATAATATTGGTGAAAAAGGTGCGGTTTTATTTTTCTACCCACTAGACTTTACTTTTGTTTGTCCATCAGAAATCATTGCATTCTCTAAAAGAATTGAAGAGTTTGAATCAAGAGGAGTTTCTGTAATTGGTGTGTCTGTTGATTCTCAATTCTCTCACTTTGCATGGAGAGAAACTGCTGTTGAAAATGGTGGAATTGGAAGAATTAAATATCCATTAGTTGCTGACCTTTCTAAGCAAATCTCTAAAGACTATGATGTATTATTTGGTGAAGCAGTTGCATTAAGAGGTTCTTTCTTAATTGACAAAGATGGTACAGTTAGACATGCAACAATCAATGATTTACCATTAGGAAGAAACATTGATGAAATGATTAGAATGGTAGATACTATGTTATTTACAAATGAGCATGGTGAAGTTTGTCCTGCAGGTTGGGCAAAAGGTGATGAAGGTATGAAAGCTTCTACTGAAGGTGTTGCAGAATACTTAGGTAAACACGAGGGTGATTTATAAGAATTAACTTATAATAACTTTTAAAAGGTGCCAAACTTTGGCACCTTTTTTTATGTATAAAATCTCATTTATTGACAAATTACAAAATAAAGACTAAAATTACATCACTTAAAAAAATTACTATATAAAAAACTACAAAAAACTACATAACTTATATGTAAATCAAAAAAGGCAAACATACTCATGGAAGAGTCAAAACCTCAAACAAAACCTAGAAATTCTAAAAACTCAAATAATAGAAAAGCTAGAACTCATGTACCAGTAGAAGGTTACAAAATTGAACAACTAAGGGAACTTCCTTTAGAAGAACTTTTAAAAATAGCAAAAGAACTAGAAGTTGAAAACCCTCAAGAACTTAAACGACAAGATTTAATGTTTAATATTTTAAAATCTCAGATTGATCAAGGTGGATTTATTTTATTTACTGGAATTTTAGAGATTAAAGATGGAGGATTTGGTTTCTTAAGAGCAATTGATGGAAATTTTTCTGATACATCAAATGATTCTTATGTATCTGCAACACAGATAAGAAAGTTTGCACTTAGAACTGGTGATATTGTTTCAGGACAAGTTAGGCCTCCAAACAAAGAGAGTGAAAAATATAATGCACTTTTAAAAATTGAAGCTATTAATTATCTTCCAATTAACGAATCAAAAAATAGACCATTATTTGATAACTTAACTCCTTTATATTCTACTGAAAGATTTACATTTGAATATGACCAAAATAGAATGACAGGTAGAATGCTTGATTTATTCGCTCCAATGGGAAAAGGGCAAAGGGGTTTAATCGTTGCTCAACCAAAAACTGGTAAGACTGAATTATTAAAAGAATTAGCTCATGGTATAACTAGAAATCATCCTGAATCACACTTAATGGTTCTGTTAATTGATGAAAGACCAGAAGAAGTTACTGATATGCAAAGAAGTGTAAAAGGTGAAGTTTACTCTTCTACTTTTGACTTACCGGCACAAAACCATGTTAGAGTTGCTGAAATCGTTATTGAAAAAGCAAAAAGACTTGTTGAGATGAAAAAAGATGTAGTTATCTTACTTGATTCTATTACAAGACTTGCACGTGCTTATAATACTGTAACACCAAGTTCTGGAAAAGTTCTTTCAGGTGGGGTTGATGCAAATGCATTACATAAACCAAAAAGATTTTTTGGAGCTGCTAGAAATATAGAAGAGGGTGGTTCTTTAACTATTATCTCAACTGCGCTTATTGAAACTGGTTCAAAAATGGATGAAGTTATTTTTGAAGAGTTTAAAGGTACAGGTAACTCAGAAGTTGTATTATCTAGAAATGCAGCAAATAGAAGAATTTATCCAGCTCTTGATATTATCAAATCTGGTACAAGAAAAGAAGAGTTACTTCTTTCTCCAGACATTTTACAAAAAACTTGGATACTTAGAAATGCAATTGCTTCTATGGATGAAGTTGAAGCTCTTAAATTTTTATATTCAAAAATGCAAAAAACAAAAGATAATGAGACATTCTTTGCTTCAATGAATGAATAATAAAATTTAAAATAAACTAAAAAAGGGAACTTGAATTTTCAAGTTCCCTTTTTTTATTTAAAGTGATTTATTAAAATATTAATTTTTAACAAATAAACCAATTGTTGCACTAACTGCTGTAAATGCAACTAAGCCTACAACTACGAATAAAAGAATTTCCGTAATAAACATTTCATTTCCTTTGCATATCTTTTATGAATGAATATTCATTTTTTATTAAAAGTATAGAGAAATTAGAATTAGCAAACTCTTAAAGAGTTAAATAAAGTTTACTTTTTTAGAGAGATTTAAAAACTTTTTCATATTGTTCAACTCTAAAATCAAAGGTTGTGTAGTTTTTATTTTTTTGTTTTTGCTCTTTATAATAAGGATTTGCACCAATACTTCTATTTGCTGCATTTGAGGGAGAAGTTAGACTTATAGTTTTAAATATTCTATTATCATATTCAAATTTATGAACTTTTGGAATATTTTCATCTACAATTTCAAATTTAATATTTTTTTCTTTTAAAACTTTTCGTAAAAAGTATTCTGGCGAGTTTTTACAATACCCACCAGTAAAAATTATAGTATCAATCATCTGATATTTTTTAAGATAAGCTAGAATATCTCTGAGTAATACATCTTTCATACCAATATCACTTGCATCGACTTTTTCTCTTTGGCATGAATCAACTATATCACATATACCAAGTCTGTTTTTTATTAAAAAATCTTTTCTTTGATCAATTGCAAAATCTGAACGATTATAAACAAGTTTTAAATCGAATATTTTATCTAGTGCTTGCCATAAAAGTCCATCTTGTGAACCATAGCAGAAAAGAACGTCTTTTTCTTTATATTCTTTAGTACAAAATCTAGGAGGAGGAAGAGTTCCTACTATGATTCTTTTTGTATATTTATTTAAAAAAGGTTTATATGGATGAAAGTGATGAAACATATTTGTCTTTATTTTGTTAAATCTATTATAATAGTAAACTTCGCACCATTATAAGTATTATTTTTATAAGTATACTCAGTATTTTTTACATAAAGTTCACCTCTTAAATGTTTTGTAACAATCTCTTCACTCATATAAAGACCAATACCTGTACCTAATGATTTTTCTTTTGTAGTAAAATATGGTTCAAAAATTCTATTTAGTATTTCTTCATCAATTCCTTCCCCATTGTCAGTTATTTCAACATATATTTTATTATTTTTAATGTATGCATCAATAAATATGAGTTTTTTATCTATATTTGTTTTTATTAGCTGATCTCTTGCATTATTTAAAAGATTGATTATTACTTGTAAAAGTTCATTTTCGTAACTATTTATTTCAATTTTATCAATATTTATAATGATTTCAATTTTATCATTTTCAAAACGCTTTCTTAATAGATTTAGAGTTTTTTCTATTAAACTATCTAATTCAAATATGCTTTTTTCTTTGTTTGGAGAATAGAAATTTCTAAAGTCTTCAATTGTGTCGGATAAGTATTGAGTAGATTCAGTAATTTGATTCATGGTATCAATTAGAAACTTATCATCTAAGTCATTTATCATTTTTTTAACTAAAACTCCAGAAGAAGCTGTACTTATTATACTAAGAGGTTGTCTCCATTGGTGTGCTATATTTGCAGTCATCTCTCCAATTGCTGCCATTTTTGATTGTTGGTAAATTAAATTTGATTTATCTTTTAGCTCCGTTATATCATGGGCTGCTGCGTAAATCAAACCATTTTCAGGAATTGAGTTTGCAGACCATGCAAGGGTTTTATAAGAACCGTTTTTATGTTTATATCTATTTTCAAAATAAAATGTAGTAACACCTTTTGCTAAGTTTAAAAATTCATCCAAGGTCTTTTCTTTATCAGCAGAATGGATTAAGTCTATAAAATTTGCATCAATGAGTTCTTCTTTTTTATAGCCTAATATTTTACTCCAACCAGAGTTTATTTGTAGTATTTTACCCTCAAGGTTGGTAACAACAAGTAAGTTTATAGGTAGCTCAAAAAATTTGTTTAAATTGGTTTGTGCATCTTTTAGTTTTTCTTCTAGTTTATTATTTAATTTTTTGTTTTCTTCCAATGTTTCATTTAGTTTTTTTCTTAGAAAAAATAGAATAATAATAAATAGAATAACAATTACTATTCTAAAAGAGTACATATCGACAATATGTTTGTCATAATCTTTTTTTAATTTTTCATGTTTTGTTAAGATGTCTTTATTTAGTGAATTTAAAGGGATACCTGTAGCAATAATCCAATTTAATTTTTTATATAGTTTTGCATAAGAGAGTTTTCCTGTGATTTCATCACTATTTAACTGTTTAAAAAAGTAAGTGAAAAATATTTCCTCATTTTTCTTTACTCCTTCTAATTCTTCAAAGTATGGAAAATTTCCTTTTATGTCTTTTGTTTTTGTAGAGAGAAGTTTACCTTCTGTTTTTTTTAAATTAGGATGAATTAATCTAATCGCATAGTTCTCTCCTCCTTCAAAATTGATAACCTTGTTAACCCAAGTATATCTAGTCTTATCAAAAACATTATGATATAAATAATTTTTAACATCAATGATAAATAGTTCTTCAAATTTAGGAGTTAATTTTTCTTTTTTTTCATTTGTTAGATTTTCTTGCATTTTTAAATAGTGAGTATAAGTTGAATCAACAAATCCAATTGTATGTATAATCGATTCTTTTAATCTTTTTTTATACTCTTCTTTTATAGAGTCTTCAAGATTTTTAGTTTGTATTTTAAATAGTCTTTCTTCATACTTCGTATCTAAGATAGTTGCACTTAGAAATAATAGGATAACAAGAAGTACTGATGAAAATATAATAACATTTAATCTATTTGACATACCCCTTCCTTAATAAATAGTAATTATATCTTAAAATAAAATAATTGGCTAATATGAGTATTTATTTTAAAATATGATTCTATATATAATAATTCATTTATTTGATAAGTAATATTGTAATGTTTTGATGACTCTTTTAAAAATATTTTGCTAAGTTATATTTTGATAATATTTTTATAAATATATAGATTGGAAATAAGATGTCAGACATACAATTATTACATGATAACCCATTGAAATTTCAACAAAATGAAAAAGAATATATTGAAGATGGATTGAATTTTAAAACCTATGCAAAAGTAATTTCCAATGCAATTTTAAATACTAAAACACCATTTACAGTTGGAATATTTGGAGAATGGGGGTAAAGGTAAAACTTCTTTTTTGGAAATAATTAAACAAAAAGTTGAAAATGAAAAATATAAAAATAAATATTTAACTGTTTGGTTTAATGCATGGCAATATGAAAAAGAGGAACATCCTATAGTTCCCTTAATAGCTGTTATAATAAAAGCTTTACAAAATGAAAAAGGTGAAATTAAAAAAGGCTTTGAAAAGTTTGTAGATGTCTTAAGGAGTGTGGCATATGGCTTTTCTATGGAGACAACAAATAAAGATGTTTTAGGAAATGAATTAAAAATGCAATTAAATTCAAAAGATATGATGGATAAATATGAACAATTAGTTGCATCTGCTTTACTTGATAAAAGCTTATATTTTAATGCTTTTGAAAAATTAGAAACTCTTGATGAATTAGGAAATAAAAGAATAATTGTATTTATAGATGATTTAGATCGGTGCTTACCTCCCAATGCGATTAAATTACTCGAGAGTATAAAACTTGTTTTATCTCAAAAAGGATTTGTATTTATTTTGGGTGTAGCAAAAGAAGTTTTAGAAGGACATTTAAATCATAAATATGCAAAAGAGTTTGGTATAGAAGGAGGAAATCATGGAAAAGCGTATTTAGAAAAAATGATACAACTTCCTTTTACTCTTCCGAAGTTTACTCAAAAAGTTGATAGTTTAGTTGATAGTTTGTTTGCTAAAGTTGAACATAAAGATGATGTAAGCAATATAAAGGAAGTTATAACTGCAATTGCTATACATAGTAAAGTAACTCCTAGACTTTTAGTGAGGCTTATAAATCAAGCAAAAATACATGCTGAAATAGATAAAGAATTAGAAAATCTAGAAATATATAATGATATGTATGCTGCTTTTGTATTTGTACTTTTATTTGATACATTATATGAAAATGAATATAAAATATTTTCTGTATTAACAGAAGAATCATTAAGTAAGGTTTTAAAAGAAGTAAAATTTCATAAAAAAACTTATGATTTGTCAAAAAATATATCAAATATTGCAAATAAAACGTTTAAATCGTTTAGTGGTATAGATTTTGAAACTACGCAAAAAGAAGAAGATTTAAATGATGATTTATCTATTGCTGTAAAAGCGATAAAAGATAATTCTTGTTTAGAAAAATTATTGTTAAGTAAGATAGGACAAGATTGGTTAGGAAATATTGATTTACGAGAGAGAACTATTGAATTTGTTGATATAGCAACAAATACTAGTGATGAAGAAATTAAAAAGCAAGAGGAAAAAAGACTAAAAAATCAAAGTTTAGAAGATATAAAAAATGAACAAGAAAGGCTTTTTGAAAAAGTAGTTGATGATAAAACTTTTAACAAAGAGATTTTGAATATTGATAGTAATGAACCTTTATATAAAACTTTATTTGTAAAAGTTACTGATGAAGAGGGAAAAGAATTTGAAATATCAAAGTTTTTAGTGACAAATAAATGGTTTAGAGAATTTATCCCAAATCATAATCTTGAGAATAAACATGATTATAAACCAGTAGGAAAGGTTTCATATAATGAAGCAATAAAATTTTGTGAATGGTTAGAAGATGAATATTATAGTTATTCTATTCCTTCAAAGACTCAATTAGAATATTTAATGAAAAGTGCAAATAAATATGTAAAGTATCCTTGGGGAGATAAATTTGATAGCAAGAAATGTAATAATGGTAATATAGGTTTAGAAAGTACATCAATAGTTGGAGCTTTCTCTAGATATGGAGGAGACAGTCAAATTGAAGGTATAAAAAATCAAATATGTGATTTAACAGGAAATGTTTTAAAGTGGACGAGTACTAATTTAAAAAATGAAGAAAAAATAAAAATTCTAAAAGGTGGTTCTTGTACATTATTTAGAGAAGAATATTTCTCAGCCTTATGTAATGGTAATCAAGAAATTGATACTAAATATAATGGTATAGGTTTTTATATTATCAGAACTAAAAAATAGCTTGCTTAATATTTATGATTAAAAAGCTCAATATATACTTTAACAAGTAGTTATAACTTTTTAGATATAATCTTAAAAATTAAATATAAGGCTTTGATTGAGAGTTGGTGTTTTTGATTCTGGACTTGGTGGATTGACGGTTATTCAAGCGATAACCAAAACTTTCAAAGGTGCGCAGATTTTTTATATTGCAGATACTTTATTTGCACCTTATGGAGAAAAATCAGAAGAACAAATTTTAAAGCATAGTTTAGATGTAACAAATCATTTGTTAAGAAATCATCAGATTGATGTTTTAATTGTTGCTTGTAATACAGCAACTTCGGCAGCTATAAAATATTTAAGAGAAAAATTTCCTAGTCTTATTCTTATTGGTACAGAACCTGGGATAAAACCAGCTATGCAAAATACTTTAACAAAAAAAGTTGGAGTTTTAGCAACAGCTGTTACCTTAGGTGGAAATAAATATCAAGAACTTTTAAATAAGCTTTCAAAAGAGCATGATGTAGAAATTTTTGAGCAAGCGTGTATCGGTTTGGTTGAACAGATTGAAAATGGAAAAATAAATCATCCCGAAACAGTTTCGATGTTAAGAGATTGGTTAAAACCTATGCATGAAAGTAGTGTTGATACAATAGTACTTGGCTGTACCCATTATCCACTAGTTAGTGAAGTTATAAAAGATGTAATGGGTGCAAATATTAGTTTGATAGAGACGGGAACAGCTATTGCAAAAAGATTAGAGGATTTAAGTTCTCAAAGTGGACATATCAATGATGGAGAACTTATGATAAAAGTTTTTTATACAGGTGATATAAAAATAGATATGATAAACATGATTTTAGATACTTGGCAAAATGGTGGTAAAATCGTAGTAAGGGATACAAATGAGTGAAGAACAAAGTATAGAGAAAAAAGTTTTAGCGTTAAAATATAGACCAAAAAGATTTGAAGATTTAGTAGGACAAAGTACTATCTCACAAACTTTATCTTTAGCCCTTGATTCAAATAGATTATCCCATGCATATCTTTTTTCAGGACTTAGAGGAAGTGGTAAAACTTCAACTGCTAGAATTATGGCAAAAGCATTACTTTGTTCAAATGGTCCTACTTCTAGACCTTGTGAAACTTGTGAAAACTGTGAAAGTGCAAATACAAATAGACACTTAGATATTATAGAAATGGATGCTGCTTCAAATAGAGGTATTGATGATATTAAAGATTTAATTGAACATACAAAGTATAAACCAAGTTCTGCTAGGTTTAAAGTATTTATCATCGATGAAGTTCATATGCTTACAACACAAGCTTTCAACGCTTTACTTAAGACACTAGAAGAGCCTCCTGGCTTTGTAAAATTTATACTTGCAACTACTGATCCACTTAAATTACCTGCAACTATTTTAAGTAGAACACAACATTTTAGATTTAATAAGATTGCTAGTTCTGATGTTATTCATCATTTATCACATATTTTAAATGAAGAAAATATTGATTTTGAAACACCAGCTTTAGAGATATTAAGTAGAAGTGGGCAAGGAAGTTTAAGAGATACTCTAACTTTACTAGACCAAGCTATTATTTTCTCAAAAGGAAAAATTACAACAACTGCTGTTGTTGATATGTTAGGTTTAATTGAACCAGAACTTATGGAAAAACTTTTTGATGTGATATTAAAAAAAGAAGATATTGTTTCCCTAGTTAAAGAGCTTGAAAATTATGAGATTTCTCAAGTATGTGATGAGATGACAATTTATTTAAAACAAAAAATGCTTGAAAAAGATACAAAGTTTGATTTACTTCTTTTTGATAGATTTTTTAGAATTTTAAGTGATGCGAAACATCTTTTAGCTTTAAATTCAGATGGAGGATTTGTATTAATTCTTACTTTATCAAAAATGATGGAAGCAACAAATTTAAAAACTATTGAAGATATTATTAATCAAGTAGAACAAGTAGAAGTGAAGCCTATTATAAAAGAAGCTATCTCTACACAAAAAGTTATGGAACATGCTAAAAATGATGTTAACCATGCTTACGATGATGAGCTTGTTCCTTTAAATAAAGAGTACCATCAAAATAAACAACAAGTAAATCAAGTAGTTGCTGAAGAGCTTGTCCAAGAAGAACAAGAAACAACTATTTCTATAGATAGTGTAAATGCAATTCCTACTGTACAACCAATTGAAACTGTTGAAGAAGAAGGGTTTTCAACTCCATTTGATGAAGTGCCATCTTCTGTAGTAGAAGAAAAAGTTGAAAATACGCAAGTTATTGAAGAAACAGAAAAAGAAGAAATACCAGAGGTTCAAGAAGTAGAAGAAACACCAGTAGAAGTACCGGAAAAAATAGAACCCAAAGATCCAAATAAAGAAATATATGAAAAGCTAACAGCAAAAGTTTATGAAAGAGATTATGAATTAGGTGAGCTTTTTGAGAAGAATTTTATTTATAAAAGTTTTGATGACAAACTTTTACGTATTAGTTCCTATGCACAAGATGAAGAAAGAAAAATTCTGTTTAAACATTTTGGGGTTATAAAAACATTCATTTATGATGTTTTTGGCAATGATATAGAACTAGATTTTATAAAGGAAGATTCCTCCACAAGAGAATAAACAAGAATCCAAAAAAGAAGAGATAGTAAAAACTGAGGATAATTCTACTAAAGAAGAAAACTCAGAAATTGATGCAGGTTCAATGATTGAAGATATAGAATTAGGTTCTGGATGTGTAGCGGATATGCAGAAAACTGCTAATCCTACTCCTTCTCAACAAGAACTTCAAATAAATGATGTATTAAATTCTCCTATGTTAAATCGAGCGAAAGAGCTATTTGATATTAAAAAAATTACGGTAAAAACGAAAACATAGTCTTAGATTTTTTAATTAAGTCTATGTAGAATATAATGTTAAACTTTTTAAGATATTTAAAAATTTATAAGGAGATTTAAATGTTATCAGTAACAAAAGTATTGATGATAGGGACACTATTAATTAGCACTTCAATATATGCAAATAGTGTAGATGATAAAGTAATAAAATTTGAAAAAGATAGATTTTCAAAAAATAAAAGAATTGAGATAAAAGATATTTCAGTAAATACAAAAAAAGAACTTCATATAAAAGGTTGGTCTGGGTTTATTATTGATGTTAATGCAGTAATGGCGGGAAATCCTATCAAAGTAAAAGATATTGTATTTTCAAATGGTGATGTAATTGCACCTGAACTTTATGATGTAAATACAGGGGATTCATTAAAAGATTTAATGACACCAAAATTAGATACTAAATACCATGATAAAAACAAATTAATTGCAGGTTCTGCTGATGCAAAAGATAAAATCGTAATTTTCTCTGATCCTTTATGTCCTTTCTGTATGGATTATGTTCCAGATGTAATTAATCATGTAAATAAAAATTCAAAAGATATTGCATTGTATTATTATCATTTTCCATTATTACAGTTGCATCCAGCTGCTAAAACTTTAGTAAGATTAATGAATGCTGCTAAAGCAGAAGGAATAAAAGATATTGAACTTAAAGTTTATAAAGCTGATTGGGATAAATATTTTTCTGAAAAAGAGAAAAACACTCAGAAGATTATAGATGGATTTAATAAAGAGTTTAATACTTCAATTACTTTCATGGATATAAACAATAAAAAGATGACTGATGAAATACTTCATGATGTAAGTATGGGTGAAGAAGCTATGGTTCAAGGAACACCAACAATTTTTATTAATGGTGAAAAAGATAAATCAAAATTAAAATATGAAACATTAGGAAAATAGAAGAATGGATAAATTAGTAATTGCAACAAGAAGAAGTCAATTAGCTTTATGGCAGAGTGAATATATCAAAGCAGAATTAAAAAAGTTTTACCCTGATATGGAAGTTGAACTTCAAGAGTTTGTAACAAAAGGTGATAAGATTTTAGATGTACCTTTAGCAAAGATTGGTGGAAAAGGTCTTTTTACTAAAGAGCTTGAAGTTGCTATGTTAAATGGAGAGGCACATTTAGCTGTTCACTCTTTAAAAGATGTACCAACACAATTTGAAGATGGTTTACAACTTGCAGCAGTTACAAAAAGATTTGATCCAAGAGATGCCTTTTTAAGTAATGATTATATTTCTTTAGATGAATTACCCCAAGGTGCTGTAGTAGGTACTACAAGTCTAAGAAGAAGAATGGCTCTAAAGCTTTTAAGACCTGATATTGAGTTAAAAGATTTAAGAGGAAATATTAATACTAGAATTGCAAAACTTAATGCAGGTGAATATGATGCAATTATTCTAGCTGCAACAGGTATTCAAAAACTTGGAATTGAAAAAGAAGTAAAACATTTTTCTCCAATAAATACTGATGTAATGATTCCATCAATGGGGCAAGCTACCCTTGGTATAGAAACAACAACAGACCCAAAAATAGTTGAGATAGTGTCTGTTTTAAATGATAAAGATGCACATATAGAATCAACTATTGAAAGAAGTTTTGTTGATAAACTTCAAGGTGGTTGTCAAGTTCCAATTGGTGTGAAAGCAACAATTATTGATGAGAATTCTATTAGAGTCCAAGCAATCGTTGGAATGCCAGATGGTAGTGAATATATTGAAGAAGATATTACTGCTGATATAGAAGACTTTGAAGTAGTAGGACAAAATTTAGCACAAACTTTTATTGATCAAGGAGCTAAAGAGCTTCTAGAACGTGCTGAAAAAGTAGCTTTCAAATAACAAAAAAGAAAGGGTTTCCCCTTTCTTCATAACTTAACTTCTCAACTTTTAAAAACATTTCAAAAAATCTAAAATTATACTAGACTTTTATACTAGACTTTTGTATTATAAATATATTATTTTAAGGAGTTTATATGAAAATCAAAGCAGAAAATTGTGTATTTGTTCAAGTAGATGTTCAAGAAAGACTTTTCCCATTTATATCAAACAAAGAAGAATTAGAAAAAAATTTAATTACTTTAGTAAAAGGTTTACAGTTACATGAAATACCTTTTATTATTAATGAACAGTATAAAAAAGGTATTGGAGAAACAATTCCTAGTTTAAGAGAACTTGTTGATGAATATCCTCATTTTGAAAAAACAACTTTTTCTTGTTGTGGAAATGAAGATGGCTTAGCTGCAATTAAAGCAACTGGTAAAAAGTTTGTAATCTTAGCTGGAATAGAAACTCATGTATGTGTTCTTCAAACTGCACTTGATTTATTAGAAGAGGGTTTACAACCAGTACTTGTTACAGATTGTGTTAATTCAAGAAAACAGAGTGATAAAGATATGGCAATTCAAAGACTTATTCAAGCTGGTGTTATTCCAACTACATATGAGTCACTTCTTTTTGAACTAACAGTAAATGCAAAACATCCTGTATTTAAAGAGATTTCAAAACTTGTAAAATAGGGAAACCTATTTTACAAGTTTTTTAAAAGTATAGATTCTCCATTAGGAAGTTTTATTTTTATATCAATTATTTTAAGATTTGTATCTTGTAATAAAAGGTTTAATAATAAAATTTCTTTTTCTAAATCAATAGTATTCATATAGTTTTAAACCTTATTGTAATTTCACTATATAAATTTGAAGTAGAATTCTTATCTATTGGTCTTGCAATAACTCTTGTATTTGGAATAGTTATCGTTGATATATCCTGTTTTTTTATTTCATCTTTATTTATAATCAACACTTTTTCATTTGTATCAGAATCTGTATACTCTTTGATATAAGTTTTTTCTTCAAGAGTGATTTCTTCTTTTTTAGATAAAAGTTTCTTTGAAAGAATTTTTTTATTTTCTATTTTTTCTTCATTATCAATATACATATTAGATAATTCAATTTTTGCTTTTATCTCACCAGATTCAATTGCAATATTTGAGGATTCATATTTATTTAGCATAAAAGATAAATAATCTTTTTTTTCTTGAATAAGTAAATCTAAGGAATACTCTTTTAAAAAAGTAAATCCTTTTTCAGTTAGTTTTTTATTCTTAACATATAGATTGATATCCTCAGTGATATTATCTTCTATAGCTTCATATATTGACTCTGTAATTATAGATTTTTTTGATAAAACAGAGGAAAATAATTCTTCCTCTTTATTTAAAACTTCATTTTGAGATAAATACAAATTTGCAAATTCTTCATTTGAAAGTTTTATCATTCTTTCTAATTCCATGTATTTTTCAAACTGGTGATTTTGTGCATCAATAGCAGCATCAAAAACATCATGGAGTAAAGTAGAGACAAACTCTGCAAAACCTAAACTAACTTTCTGAAACCCTGACATAGTTTTAACCGTTTAATGGTGCATAATCAGTTTTTAAATTAAGTACAATTTCACCAAATATATCTACTTTTGTACCACTTGTATCTCTTTGATATGATTTTGCAGTATTTACAGTAATAAGTCTTTTCTTCTCTTTATTTTTTCTTTTTTTACCAAATAGTCCACCTAAAGAAAAACGTTTTTTATCTTTATATTTTGATTTGATTTTATTATCTATTTTATTTGATGTTGAACCAGAAGTTGTACTTGTATTCCATGTAGAAAAAGTTATTCTTGCAGTGATTCTCCCTGTATCAACTACTGTTCTTGACGCTCCTTGTTTTAAAATAGTCATTAACATTCCATATTTATTAGAAACAAGTAATGCTGCAATTGCGTCATGAATTTGCTTATAAGATGGTATTGTGTCAAGTACTCCATTGTTATAATCAGTCAAGGCTTCTAAATATGTATGCTGATTAGGATCATCAATTTTATCCACTAATCCAGCAACAGACGGAGCCAATGAAGTGATTAAACTACTCCACCAAGTACTATTATCTGAACTTCCTGTAGGAATTGGTTCTTCAGTTGGAGTTTCTAAAGCCTCAAGAATTGAATCTAAATCAGATACTTGTGGTAACTGATAGTTAAGTACAAAATCTGTAATATCTTCAAAGTCTACATCCCCTGAAGTATTGTTGATATAAGTTGATAAACTTACTGATAAACTTGTGGCTAAATTTGAATAAGCTTCCATTTGTTCAATGTTGGACTCAACAATAGTGTGAAACATTCCTGAAACTAAACCTTCTGCAAATTCATTAAATGGGATTTCTCCAAATCTTGATGCTGTATCAATTGCATAATCACTCATAATTATTTCCTTTATTAAGATATATAATCATCATAGTTATATTATAGTTTGATATTTATTAATGATATTTATTATTTTTTTATTTTACAAAATATTAAGAAAAGTATAAAAAATGATTATTTTTTATACTTTAAATCAATAATATTTTTCTTATTTTTTTATAAATCATCGTTTTTTTGATATAATAGTGTATTATTTATAACTAGGAATACATTATGAAAAATATATATTTTAGATTTATTTTAATAGTATTCTTCTCAAGTTTTCTTTTTGGGAATTCAAAAGATTATTATCAAATTGATGAATATATATCTTATTCGAAACAAGAAAGAATAAGTGAAAATTTTATTAAGATTATTCAAGAAAAATCAAAAGCAATCACAAAACAAAATCAAAAAATCAAAATTGTAATGGTTTATCCAGGTAATCAAATATCAGACTATTGGAGAAAAAGTAAGCTATCTTTTGAAAAAAGAATGATAGAACTGAATATAAACTATGAATTAATTGATTTTTTTACTAAACCTGCTGTTGAGATTAAAGAGCAATCTAAACATTTATTGAAAGCATTTAAACAGAATGCTGATTATCTTATTTTTACACTTGATGCGAAAAAGCATACAAAATTTATAGAACGTATTATAAGTAAAAAACGTACAAAGTTGATTCTTCAAAATATTACTACTCCTCTTAAAAAATGGAAAAATAGACAACCTTTTTTATATGTAGGATTTGATCATTCTACAGGAAGTAAAATGCTTGCAGATTATTATATAAAAGAGACGAAGGCAGAAGGTAACTATGCTGTGCTTTATGGTTCAAAGGGTTATGTAAGTTTTATGAGAGGAGTAAACTTTATAGATTATATTTCTTCCAAATCAAATTTGAAGTTAATTCATGAATATTATACAGATTTTAATAAGCAAAAAGCGAAAAATGCAACTTTAGATTTATTGGCAATTAATAGTGATATTAAATTTATATATGCTTGTTCAACAGATATTGCTTTAGGAGTAATTGAAGCATTAAAAGAAAAAGATTTATTGGGAAAAATAAAGGTAAATGGCTGGGGTGGAGGAAATAGTGAGTTAGATGCTATTGAAAAAGGTTTAATGGATATTACTGTTATGCGTATGAATGATGATAATGGTGTTGCTATGGCAGAAGCAATAAAATATGACTTAATAAATAAAAATGATGAAATACCAACAATTTATTCTGGAGAGTTTAAAATTGTAAAAAAAGGTATAAAAAAAGAAGAGTTAGAAAAATATAAGATGAAAGCATTTAGGTATACATTTGATGATAAATAATAAAAAATATTCATTAACTTTAATTAATAGTGTTTTATTAGTTGTTTTTTTATTATTTATAATTTTTGCAATTTCAATATCTTCTTATTTTAGTACTCAAAAAGTGATTGACTATAATATAAATGAATATTTTAAACAAACAACAAATATTACGCATATAATCATAGATACTGAACAAAAAGATCTTAATAATATTGCTTTTGATATTAGTAAAATTATAAAAAAAGAAAAAACTGAAGAGCTTGAATTGGGTATTAATAGTTTAACAGCTGTAGATCAAATAGACATACTTTTTTTAAAAACTGATGATGAGATTATCAACTATAGTAATTCTTTATTTGATACTGAATTATTAATCAAAGAGATTAGCAAAAGACAGATTCTTTATGACAATACCATTTTATCTGCATCTATTGATGATGAAAAGTTTATTATTCTTTTAAGTAGAAAAAAAATTATTGATAAAGTAACTGGGCGAGTAAGTTCTATATTATATGTTGGAAAAATATTAAATGATAACTTTACAATAATTAATAAAATCAAACAGAAAGCATTGTTAGAAGATATTTATATATTTTTTAAAGAAGAATTAATTGCAACAACTTCACATAAAGAATTAATAGATCTCTCTTTTTTTAATAAAAATAAAGTTATTAAAAAAGGTGATTTATTATATTTTAATAAAAAAATAAATATTTATGAGAAACAGCATCTTGATATTGTATTTATAACAAAAAATTCTACTTTTGAATTATTAAAAGAAGATTTTATTAGAGCAGGGTCTTTATTATTAATTTTTATTTTGATAAGTTTTGCAATTTTATATATTACTTCAAATAAGTATATTATTAAACCTTTTTCAAAACTTCTAAAGTTTGCTAAAAGAGCTAAAGATAATGAAAACGTCGAGTATATAGCTACTAATGTTTTAGAATTTGATAATTTTGCAGTGGATTTGAAATCTATTATTGATGAGCTTAGGGAATTAAAAGAACATTATTCTCGGGCAATTGAAGGTGTACAAGATGGTTTATGGGATTTAGATTTGAAAACAAAAAAGCTATTTTGTTCAAATAGATATTCTAATATGTTAGGTTACAGTGATAAAGACAAAATAAATAGTATTAGTTTTTGGAAAAATAGTATTCATAAAGATGACTATTTTAAAACTTTAAAGAAAATAGTAAATCATGTAAATGGAAAATCAAATTTATATGAAGATGATTATAGAGTTCGGTGCAAAGATGGGTCTTATAAATGGATAAAAGTTAGAGGGAAAATATTTTTTGATGAAAATAAAAAAGCATTAAGAATGACAGGCTTTCATACCGATATAGACGATATTATAAGATTACAAAATGACAATTTGAAAAAAGAAAAAATGCTTTATCAACAATCAAAATTAGCTTCTATGGGTGAAATGATTGGTAATATAGCTCATCAGTGGAGACAACCATTAAATGTTATAAGTACAATTGCATCAAGTCAAATTATGCAATTAGAATTAGGGTTAACTAAAAAAGAAGAGACAATAAAAGATTTAAATAAATTAATAGATACAGTACAATATCTTTCTAATATAATTGATAAGTTTAGATATTTTTTCAATCCAGATAAAGAGTTAGAAACTTTTTATATAGATGAATTAATTATGGACAATCTTGAAATCTTTGAATCATCATATAAATTAAATGATATTGATTTGATAATGAATCTTCAACATATTGAAATCTCTGGGTATAAATTTGAATTAATGCAAGTTATTATAAATCTAATAAATAATTCTAGAGATGCTTTATTAGAAAGATATAGTATTGATGATCCAAAACTTATTTTTATGGAAAATAGTGTTAAAGATAAATTTCTTGAGATTAGAGTATATGACAATGCTTGTGGTATAAAAGAGACAATAAAAGAAAAAATTTATGAACCATATTTTACAACGAAACATCAATCTCAAGGAACAGGATTAGGACTATATATGTCAAATGAAATTGTTAAAAAACATTTAAAAGGTAAATTAATGAATGAAACAATTTCTTTTTCATATAAAGGGAAAGAATATATCGGTGAGGAGTTTAGAATTATACTTCCTTTGTAAAGTTTTTATAATTCAAATATAAAAAAAGGGGGAAGAGACTAAAAGCTCTTCCCCCTTTTTATTTATAAATGTTCTAACTATCTTAAAATTATTTAAATTTTAATCCATTGTTCCAGCTGGAACATGTACATTCCCATCCATAATAATTCTAGCACTTCTAGACATAGAAGCTTTTTCAACTACATATTTACCATCATTTTGAGATAAAGCAGCTCCAACTTTGATAGCCCCTGAAGGATGTCCAAAAGTAACAGTTTCTTTTTCTCCACCACCTGAAGCAATATTTACTAATGTTCCAGGAATACAAGCAGCAACACCAATAGCAACAGAAGCTGTTCCCATCATAGCGTGGTGAAGTTGTTGCATAGATAATGCTCTAACATGTAAATCCATTTCACTAGCTTTTACTTCTTTACCAGAAGAAGTAGTGAAATCTTGTGCTGGGCTAACAAATGCAATTTTTGGAGTATGTTGTTGAGTTAGTGCATCAGAAGCATCTTTCATTACACCCATTTTTAAAGCCCCTGCAATTCTGATTTTTTCAAATCTTGCTAAGGCTTCAGTGTCAGAGTTAATATCTCCTTGTAGTTCAGTACCTTTGTATCCAATTTCATCTGCATTTACAAATACAGTTGGAATACCAGCAGTAATCATAGTAGCTTTAAATGTACCAACACCTTCAACTTCTAAATCATCTACTAAGTTCCCAGTTGGGAATAGTTCTTCACTTGGGTCAACAGGCTCAACAAACTCTAATTTTATTTCCTCTGCAGGGAAGGCAACACCATCAATTTCGTAATCACCCATCTCTTTAACTACACCATTTTCCATAGTTACATAACAAAGAATAGTTTTTTTGATATTTGCTTGCCAAATTCTTACACAACAAACTCCATTTTCAGGAACATTGTCTACTAAACCTTCAGTAATGGCAAAAGGACCAACTGCACTTGATAAGTTTCCACAGTTTCCACTCATATCAACAAAATCTTTATCAATGGCAACTTGACAGAAGTAGTAATCTACATCATGACCTTCAACATCAGATTTTCCAACTAAAATAGCTTTTGATGTAGAAGATGATGCTCCTCCCATTCCATCCATTTGTTTTTTATAAACATCAGGAGAACCTACAATTCTTTGAAGTAATTTATCTCTTTTTGCACCGTCTTCTTGTGCTTCTTTTGGTAAATCTGCAATATTAAAGAAAGTACCTTTTGAAGTACCACCTCTCATATAAGTTGCTTTTACTTTAAATTGTGGTTGATAAGCCATATTATATTCCTTAGTATTTATTTATATTTAAGTTCTTGTAAAAAGGACTGAAAAAAAATCTTTTGATTTCTTTTAAATCCTTTTAGGGCAGGTGCCCTAAAAGATTTTGATGTTTAAAAGAAGGTTTTATTTACCTTCAGCAATAACATCTTTAGCGAATTTTTGTAAGATTCCACCATTTGTGTAAACATCAACTTCAGCAGAAGTATCTAATCTACATAATACAGGGAATTTAACAACTTCACCATTTGCTCTAGTCATAACTACAGTTAAGTCACATCTAGGAGTAATTTCACCTTCAATATCAAAAGTTTCAGAACCATCAATAGCGTAAGTATGTCTAGTATCACCTTCTTTAAATTGTAATGGTAAAACACCCATTCCAACTAAGTTAGTTCTGTGAATTCTTTCAATTGATTCAGCAATTAATACTTCAACACCTGCAAGTCTAACACCTTTTGCAGCCCAGTCTCTTGATGAACCTTGACCGTAGTTAGTACCAGCTACAATGATTAGTGGTTGCTTTCTTTGAGTATAAGTTTCAATTGCTTCCCACATTCTAGACTCAGTACCTTCTGGCATGATTTTAGTTAATGAACCTTGTTTTGTTTCACCATTTTCATCTTTAACCATTTCATTGTATAGTTTTGGATTTGCTAATGTAGCTCTTGAAGCTGTATGGTGATCTCCTCTGTGTGTTGCATAAGAGTTTAAGTCTTCAACAGGAAGACCTTTTTCTAAACAATACTCACCAGAAGCAGAACTTGGTAAGATAGCATTTGACGGAGATAAATGATCCGTTGTAATATTATCAGGGAATACACCTAATGGTCTCATACCTTTAAGTGCTGGCATTTGCATATATTCATCTTCCCAGTAAGGAGGTTTATTAATATATGTAGAGTTTGTATTCCACTTATAGAATGGATCAATTTTAATATCACCTAAAGCTTCTCTTGCAAACATTGGATCATAAATGTCATTGTACATTTCAGGTCTTACACATGATTTTTCAACAGCATTAATCTCTTCATCTGATGGCCATAAATCTTTTAATTTAATATCATTTCCATCTTTATCTTGTCCAAGAACATCATTTTCAATATCAAATCTAACAGTACCAGCTAATGCATATGCAATAACTAATGCAGGAGATGCTAAGAATGCTTCTTTTACGTATGGGTGGATTCTTCCATCAAAGTTTCTGTTTCCAGAAAGTACAGCAGTTGAATAAATATCTCTATCTACAACTTCTTGTTGAATTTTTGGATCTAATGCACCTGACATACCGTTACAAGTAGTACAAGCAAAACCAACAACACCGAATCCTAGTTTTTCCATTTCAGGTAATAATCCAGCTTCTTTTAAATAAACTTCAATTACTTTAGAACCTGGTGCTAATGAAGACTTAACCCATGGCTTTCTTTCTAATCCAAGCTCGTTTGCTTTCTTAGCTAATAAACCAGCAGCGATAACATTTCTTGGGTTTGAAGTATTTGTACATGAAGTAATAGCAGCGATTAAAATACCACCATCAGGAATTAAATCACCTTCTTGAGTCCACTCTTTTACAATTCCTTCATCTTTTAAAGTTGAAGTTGGAACTAATTTATGAGGTTTAGAAGGACCAGCTAATGATCTTTCAACTTTTGATAAATCAAATTCAATTGTTCTAGCATATGTAGCATTCTCGAATTGGTCTGCCCATAATCCATTAGCTTTAGCATAAGCTTCAACTAATTTAACTTGCTCAGAATCTCTACCTGTTACAGTTAAGTAATCAATAGTTTGAGAATCAATAGCGAACATACCAGCAGATGCACCATATTCAGGAGTCATATTTGCAATAGTAGCTCTATCACCTAAGTTAAGGTACTGGATTCCAGAACCGAAGAATTCTAAATATGCAGAGATAACATTGTTTTCTCTTAAGAATGAAGTCATAGCAAGTGCAATATCAGTTGCAGTAATACCTTCTGATCTAACACCAGTGATTTCAACACCAATGATTTCTGGAACTCTCATATAAGATGGGTTACCTAACATTACGTTTTCAGCTTCTAATCCACCAACACCAACAGCGATAACACCAAGTGCATCAACGTGAGGAGTATGTGAGTCAGTACCAACTAATGTATCAGGAGATGCAATACCATCGATATTGTGAACAACTGGAGACATTTTTTCAAGGTTGATTTGGTGCATAATACCATTCCCTGGAGGAATAACATCAACGTTATTGAATGCTTCTTTAGTCCAGTTAATGAAGTGGAATCTATCTGCATTTCTTCTATCTTCAATATCTCTATTTTTTTGGAATGCATCTGGATCAAATCCACCACACTCTACTGCTAATGAATGGTCAACGATTAATTGAGTAGGAACAACTGGGTTAACTTTATCAGGGTTTCCACCTTTTGAAGCTACAGCTTCTCTTAAACCTGCAAGGTCAACGAATGCAGTTAATCCTAAGATATCGTGACAGATAACTCTTGATGGAAACCAAGGGAAATCTTTGTCAGTTCTTTTTTCTATTAATTGAACTAGTGAATCTTTTAAGTCTGCACTAGGACATTTTCTAATTAAGTTTTCTGCTAATACTCTTGAAGTATAGTTAAGTTTTTCAAAAGAACCAGGAGTGATATCTTCTACAGCTGCTTTTACATCATAAAAGCTTGTATCGAAACCTTCTAGTTTTTTTAGATATTTTTCGTTTGTCATATTATTTATACCTATTAGTTTATTTGTTTTGAATTTATAGTAGTCTATAAAAAATAAAAGCCATCAAATACTTGATGGCTTTTAAGTCTTGAATAATCTGTGATTATCCTCTTTCTGAGATAGGAACGAATTTTAAATCTTCTGGACCAGTGTAAGTAGCAGAAGGTCTAATGATTTTACCATCTTCTCTTTGCTCAATTACGTGTGCACCCCATCCAGTAACTCTTGAGATAATGAAAATTGGTGTAAACATATCTGTTGGAATTCCCATTTGGTTATAAGAAACTGCTGAGAACCAGTCAAGGTTAGGGAACATTTTTTTGTTATCCCACATGATTGTTTCAATTCTTTCAGCAACATCATACATTAATGTGTCGTTATTTTCGTTTGATAAATCTTCAGCAACTTTTTTAATTACTACGTTTCTTGGATCACAAGATGTGTAAACTGGGTGTCCAAATCCGATAATAATTTCTTTTTTAGCCATTCTTTCTAAGATATCTTTTTCTGCTTCATCTGCTGAAGAGTATCTTTCTTGAATGTAGAATGCAACTTCATTTGCTCCACCATGCTTAGGACCTCTTAATGCTCCAATTGAACCAGTAATACAAGAGAACATATCTGAATTAGTTCCAGCAATAACTCTTCCTGTAAATGTAGATGCATTAAACTCATGCTCTGCATATAAAATTAAAGATGTATGCATTGCTTTAACCCAAGATTCTCTTGGTTTTTCACCATGTAATAAGTGTAAGAAGTGACCACCAACTGAATCATCATCAGTTACAACATCAATTCTCTTTCCATTATATGCATAGTGATACCAGTAACATAACATAGAAGCAAATGATGCCATTAATTTATCAACAATAGCTTGTGCTTCATCTTTTGGATGAGACTCATCTTCAGACATAATTGCTCCAAGAACTGAACAACCTGTTCTCATAACATCCATTGGGTGAGCTGTTTTTGGTAATTGCTCTAAAGCAATTTTAACACCTTCAGGAAGGTCTCTTAATCCTTGAAGTTTTGTTTTGTATGCATCTAATTCTGCTTGAGTTGGTAATTTACCATAAACGATTAAATATGCAATTTCTTCAAATTCTGACTTGTCAGCAAATTCTAGAATATCATAACCTCTATAGTGTAGGTCATTTCCGCTTTTACCAACTGTACAGATAGCAGTATTTCCTGCTGAATGTCCTGATAATGCAACTGATTTCTTTGGTTTAAATCCTGTAGTAGTACTCATAATAATCTCCTTTTCCCTAGTTAATTAAATTTTTTATTTTACAGTTTTGTTTATTTTGATTTTCCCTGTGCAAACAGAGAATCCATTTTTTGCTCATAATCGTGGTAACCTAACATATCGTAAAGTTCCATTCTTGTTTGCATTAATTCTAAAGTACCTTCTTGTGTACCTTTTTCTCTTAAGTCTTGGTATACAGTTAAAGCAGCTTTGTTCATTGCTCTAAATGCTGATAATGGATAAAGAACCATTTCAATTCCAACTTGACCTAATTCTTCAGTTGTAAACATTGGAGTTGCACCGAACTCAGTAATATTTGCTAATACTGGAACACTCATTTGGTCAGTAAATTCTTTATACTCTTTTAATGTATGAACTGCTTCAGCAAAAATTGCATCAGCTCCAGCTTCAACATATGCAAGTGCTCTTGCAACTGCAGCTTCTTGACCTTCAGATGCATGTGCATCAGTTCTAGCAATGATATAGAAATCAGGGTCTAATTGATTTTTAGCATCAACTGCAGCTCTAATTCTGTCACACATTTCTTCTGTAGATACTAACTCTTTATTTGGTCTGTGCCCACATCTTTTAGCAGCAACTTGATCTTCAATATGTAATCCAGCTGCTCCAGATCTAATAAATTCTTTAACAGTTCTAGCAACATTAAACGCATGTCCCCAACCTGTATCAGCATCTACGATTAGCGGTGTATCACAAATAGAAGTAACTCTTCTAATATCAATACATACATCTTCAATCATAGTCATACCTAAATCTGGTAAACCATATGATGCATTTGCAATTCCTCCACCTGATAGGTAGATTGCTTTATATCCAACTTTTGTAGCTTGTAATGCTTGATAAGCATTAATTGTTCCTACAATTTGTAAAGGAGTTTCTTCAGCTAATGCTTCTCTAAATTTTTTACCTGCGCTCATATATATCCTTCGTATTTTTTAGTGGTTTTTATTATACATGAGTTTGATATAGTTGTATTGTATAGTTTTTGTTTTAGAAAATACAACTTTTTCTATCTTTGGTTTAATATGTACAATATTTGTTCTTATGTATTAAAATGGTACAATTCTTTTGAAAATATTAGTTAAGGCAGATACATGACATATAAAAATGGTATAGAGAAGTTTATAGAAATCTTTAAAAGATCTAATTTAAGTATATCAAAATTTGCATCATTAATACAAAAAGATAGAAGAACAGTGACATCATGGATAGATAATATATCTGATATCGAACCAAATGATGATGTAAAAGATAAAATTTGTAATATCTTTAGATATCCTGATTTTATTTGGGAAGATGGCTGTAGCGGGGAAGAGTTTATAAAATCAATTACTCAAATTCCTCAAAAAGAAGTTCGTATTATTGATGAAGATTATTATGGACGTTTAAAATATATTATGGAACTTGAAAAAAATAGAAGATTTGTAATTCAAGCACAATTTCCTGGTCCAATGTATAGAGATACAGCGGTAAAAAGAGTCTATAGAACAAAAACTTCCTCAGATATTGAAGAGTTAAAACAAGCAAGAATTGAGCAAATGCTTAGATACGATTATGATACAACGGAGTGGTATTCTATAAAATCTGTATTATCTTTCTGTTTTGCAACAATTGGTAACTTTTATACAAAAGAAGAGAAAATAAAAATTTTAGAATTGATATATGAATTGTTTAATAACAACTATAATAAAAAGTTATTTTTGTTTGATTCATTTTCAAGGAAAATTTATGGAATGGAAACGACATACATATCTATTAATGTTAAGCAGAAGATCTTATTTTTTAAATCTCCAATAGAATCGGTGTTTATTGAAATAAGAAATAAAAATTTAGTTGAGAGAATGCATAAATACTACTCTTCTCCAGTTGAAGCTCCATCACATGTAAATTTTTTAGAATCAGTAAAAATTATAAAAATTTTACAAGATGCTGTTATGTATAACAATAGTATACTTCAAACATATGAAACAATAAATCGAACTACAGATTATGGAGAACTTTTCTATCATAACCTAAGTATAGATTTACAAAAAGAAGTTTCTCAACCAAAACCTGGACAGAAAAGGAACTAGTGTATGGATTATACATTATATATAAATGAATTTTTGATTTTAGCTTCTGCACTTTTTTTAGCCCTTCTTGCTCCTGGCCCTGATTTTGCAATGATTTTAAAACAGAGTATTACATATGGGAAAAGAGCATCAATAGTTTCAAGTATAGGAATAGGCTTAGGAATTTCTGTTCATGTTATTTATACAATACTTGGAATAGGACTTGTTATTTCTAAGTCTATTGTCTTATTTAATATAATCAAATATTTAGGTGCTATGTACCTAATATATATAGGTTATAAAAGTTTAAGATCTAAAGGAATGCAGTTACAAACTGATAGCTTTTTGATTAAAAATGAAATAAGTGATACTAAATCTTTTATGATAGGTTTTTTATGTAATGCTCTAAATCCTAAAGCAACACTTTTCTTTTTATCTATGTTTACAGTTGTTGTTAGTATTGATACTCCTATTTATATTCAATCACTTTATGGATTGTTTTGTATTTTTGCTACTATGTTTTGGTTTATAGGAACATCATTGATATTAAGTCAAAGAAAAGTTAGAGAGTTTTTTAACTCATTTGGAAAATGGTTTGATAGGGTAGTTGGAGTAGTATTAATTACTCTTGGGATAAAAGTTGCTTTAAGTAAATAAGGAAAATAATGACAACAAAAGAAAAGTTATTAGCAGTAACATTTGAAGAAATATATGAAAATGGATATTACTCAACATCTGTTGATAAAATACTAAAAAAAGCAAAAATGAATAAAGGTTCTATGTATCATTATTTTAAATCAAAAAAAGAATTAGTATTAGCAGTAATTGATGCACATGTTTATGGGTATATTGATAAAAAGTATAGTGCTATATTAGATACTAAAGGAAGCTATATAGATTCTATGTTTAAAGTTTTAAAAAACCATGATAGTTTTAATTTCACTTTAGGATGTAGATTAAACTCACTAGTTCAAGAACTTTCACATCATGATAAGGATTTTAAAGAAGCTTTAGAAAAGGTTTATATACATTTTGAACAAATTATAGAAAAAGTTTTAGAAAAAGCAAAAGAGAATAAAGAAATAAATCATCCAGATGTAAAGGCTTTATCAATATATGTTGTAGCCTCTATTGAAGGGTGTTTATCAACTGCTAAAAAATCTCAAGATGGTATTGTATTTGTTAGTTGTATGGAACAATTAGAGTTCTATTTTCAACAAATTAAAGTAAAAAATTAAATTTTTTCAAAAACCCTTGACTAATTAGTCAAAAATTGTTATAATACTTTTGACTGATTAGTCAAGATCTTCTTTCGTCTCAAAAAGTTGACTGATTAGTCAAAAATTTTAAAGGATACAAAATGAAAAAAATTATTGGAATAGTTGTTTTTGGTTTTTCTATGGCAACATTAGTAGTTATGATGTATACTCCTGGTTCAATATTTTATTCTTAAGATTGATTAAAATATAAAAAGTTTAATAGCTTTTATACTTTGCTAAGTAAAAAAGCTAGATGTAAAGCTATTCAATATAGAACCAGATACTTAATATTCGCTCACATAATAAATTTGTAATACCCACTTCTTAGTATAAATAGATACATGCTTGTTTTTTTCTATATATTACTTTAATTTCATTGTTTTTAATGTTATCATTTTGATAAGCAAATAATAAGTTATAAAATAAAGGTAAAAGATGAAAATAGTAATTTTAGACAGAGCAACATTAGGATTTGATATTGATGTTGATATTTTTAATAAACTAGGAGATGTAACTTCTTATGATGTTACATTTGAAAATCAAACTAAAAATAGAGTAAAAGATGCAGACATTGTAATTACAAATAAAGTTGTAATTTCAAGAGAAGTTATGGAAGATTCAAATTTAAAACTTATTTGTATAACTGCAACAGGTATGAATAATGTAGATTTAGAAGCTGCAAAAGAAAAGAATATTAAAGTTAAAAATGTAGCTGGTTATTCTAGTTCAAGTGTTGCTCAACTATCTTTTGCGATGATTTTTCATTTTGTAGAAAAACTAAATTATTATAAAAACTATGTAGATGAAGGCAACTGGCAAAAGTCAGCAATCTTTACGCATATAGATAAACCTTTTTATGAACTTGATGGTAAAAGAGTTGGAGTAATTGGACTTGGTGATATAGGTTCAAACTTTGCAAAAAAAGCAGATGCTTTTGATTGTGAAGTAGTATATTATTCTACAAGTGGAAAAAACAATAATTCATCTTATAAAAGAGTTGAACTTGATGAGTTGTTAAGTACTAGTGATATTATAAGTATACACTGCCCATTAAATGAAAATACACAAAATTTATTAAATTATGAAAATATGAATAAAATGAAAGATGGAGCAATTTTATTAAACCTTGGTCGTGGTGGGATTATCAATGAAGAAGATTTAGCAAAAATTATTGATGAAAAAGAAATTTATGCAGGAATTGATGTAGTTGAAAAAGAACCAATAGAAGAATCAAATCCATTATTAAAAGTAAAAAATAAAGAGCAATTAGTTTTAACACCACATATTGGATGGGCTTCAATTGAAGCTAGGACTAGACTTATAAATTTGGTTGCTCAAAATATAAGAGATTTTATTGCTAAATAAATGAAGAATTTATTTTTTATAAATGATATAAATTTATATATATATTATAATATAATTATTTATATTTAAAAGGAAAGAAATGTCGAATTATGATGATTTTACAGCTAATGATATTTTTCAAAAAGATAAAGATCATAATACTATTTATTTAAGAAAAGATACTGCTTATATAATAAATGACAATTTGAAGAAAAAAAGATTACAAGATTTAGAAGGGTATCGATATTTTTTTCAAAAAAAGGTAAGCTTTTTTCTTTCATATATATTTGTAGGGATACCTCTTGGTGGATTTATACACAGTTATTACTTTAAAGAGATAAATGAGTTTCTTATTTATTTTATAATTGGATTAATATTACATTTATTATTGTTATATATGTATAATAATAAACTAACTACGGTGTTAAAAGATTGCGAAATTATAAATGATCATTCTCTTATTAAAGAAATTGTTTTTAATGACATAGAAAAGAACAAAGTAAAAAAAGAACCTTTTCTAAAAAAAGTTAAGGATAGTACTCCTGATATGAATGTTTTCCATATTGTAGTCTTTTTGCTTATTGCTTTACCTTTTATTCTTTTTGTCCTATCATTGATTCTATAATATAATTTTTATTAATTCAATCTATGTTAAAATCCCCAATGAACAATAAAAAAACAATCCTAAAAGATATATTTGGACATGAAGACTTTAGAAGTTTTCAAGAAGAAGTAGTTGATTCAATTTTAAATAAACAAGATGTGTTAACGATATTACCAACTGGTGGTGGAAAATCACTTTGTTATCAACTTCCAGCCTTACTACTTGAGGGGGTTACTGTTGTAATCTCACCTTTAATTGCACTTATGCAAGATCAAATAAAAGCTTTAAATGATTTAGATATTAAAGCTTCTATGATAAGTTCTTTACAATCAAATGATGAAAATAACAGAACTTTACAGGCTTTATTAAATAAAGAATTAAAATTTATATATGTTGCTCCTGAAAGATTTACTTCCAATGATTTTGTAGGAGTTTTACAAAGAGTTGATATAAACTATTTTGTAATAGATGAAGCACATTGTGTATCTGCTTGGGGACATGAGTTTAGAGCTGAATATAGGAACTTAGATAGATTAAAACAATTTTTTCCTAATACTACTATTGCAGCATTTACAGCAACTGCTACAAAAAAAGTTGAAGCTGATATTTCTTCATCTTTAAGATTAGAAAATCCAAAACATTTTAGAGCAAAAACAAAAAGAGATAATCTTGATATAAAAGTAGAACCTAGAATTTCAAATGGTAAGAAACAGATATTAAATTTTTTAAAATCACATAAAGGTCTTTGTGGGATTATTTATACTTTTACGAGAAAAGAAGCCGAATCAATTGCAAAGTTTTTACAAGATGAAAACTATAGTGCAAAAGCTTATCATGCAGGATTAAGTACCCAGATTAAAAATGAAGTATTTGATGATTTTGTATATGAAAAGATTGATATAGTTGTTGCAACTATTGCCTTTGGTATGGGGATTGATAAATCAAATATTAGATTTGTAATACACACTTCTTTACCTAAAACTTTAGAAAACTATTATCAAGAAATAGGAAGAGCAGGACGTGATGGTGAGATGTCTTATACTTATTTACTGTATTCAAAAGCTGATGAGGTGAAAAGAAAAATCCAAATTGAAGAAGCAATTGACAATGCATATAAACAAACAGGTCTTGATAAACTAGAGTTTATGTATAGATATTGTGTTTCAAATAATTGTAGGCATAAAATTATTGCTTCATATTTTGAAGATGAGATTGATGAGTGTCAAACTATTTGTGATAATTGTACAAAAGGTGAGGTTGCACAAGTTGATGTGAGTGTTGATGCTCAAAAACTTTTATCTGCTATTTATCGTACTGAACAAAGATTTGGAATAAATCATATAGTGGATGTTTTAAGAGGTTCAAAAAATCAGAAGCTTTTAGACTTTGGTCATGATAAGTTAAGTGTTTATAATATAGGATATGAAAAGAGTAAAAATGAGTGGGTTGCAATTTGTGATAAATTAATTGATGACGAAGCTCTTACTCTTGGAGAGTTTAGAGCTTTAAAAATCTCTTCTTTTGGTATGAATATTTTAAAAGGAGATACAAAAGTTTTAATAGATAGTGATAAGTTAGGTCTTTTAGTAAAACAAGAACAAGAAGAAGTTGAATTAACTTTTGATGAAAAACTCTTTGAAGAGTTTAAAACTTTAAGAAGAAAAATAGCACTTGAACATGAAGTTCCAGCCTATGTAATATTTGGAGATAAAACTTTAAAAGAAGTATCTTCTAAACTTCCAACTTCTAAAGAAGATTTTTTAGAGATAAATGGTGTAGGAAAAGTTAGGTTTGAGAAATATGGAAATGATTTTTTAGAATTATGTAAAAGTATAAAAGAAGAACATAAAGAGAAAATTGAAGAGAGAGTTCCTTTGAAGAAATTAACAAAGACATATTTAGATACTTTTGAATTAATTGAAAATGAAAAATCTTTAGAAGAAATAGCTCAGATACGTGATTTAGGTATTACATCCATTCTTAGCCATATCTCACTTTTATTTGAATATAATAAAATTTCAAAAAATAAAAAAGAAGAGCTTTTAGAACCTTTAAAAATACCCTATGAAATAAAACAATGGATAGAACAAGGTTTAGAGTATGAAAGCCTAAAAGAATTAAGACAATACTTGTACTTATATGAGTATATGAAGAAGGAAAGTAATTGAAACAGTATTTAGATTTATTAGAGTATATTTTAACAAAAGGTGTTAAAAAAGAAGATAGAACAGGAACTGGTACAACTTCAGTTTTTGGATATCAAATGAGATTTGATTTAAGTGAAGGCTTTCCTTTAGTAACTACTAAAAAAACTTTTTTAAAGGCTATTATTTCTGAGCTATTGTGGTTTATTGAAGGTAGTACAGACGAGAGAAGACTTGCTGAAATCAATTATGGTGATAAAGCAGAAAACTTAATAGGTAAAAATACTGTATGGACTGCAAATGCTGATGCTCAAGGAAAAGATTTAGGATATACAAATACAGATACTATAAAAGAATTAGGACCTGTATATGGAGCTCAATGGAGATCTTGGAAAGGTACTGATGGAAAAGCAATTGACCAGTTATCAGAACTTATCAAGCAAATCAAAACAAATCCTGATTCAAGAAGAATGATTCTATCTGCTTGGAATGTAGGAGAGTTAGAAAAGATGGCTTTACCACCTTGTCATACCTTTTTCCAATTTTATGTAGCAGATGGAAAACTTTCTTGTCAACTATATCAAAGAAGTGCAGATGTATTTCTAGGAGTTCCTTTTAATATAGCTTCCTATGCATTACTTACTATGATGATTGCACAAGTTTGTGATTTAGAAGTAGGGGATTTTGTACATACATTTGGTGATGCACATATTTACTCAAATCATTATGAACAAGTTAATTTACAACTTACACGTGAGCCATATGAGAAACCTACAATGAAAATTAATCCAAATATTAAAAATATAGAAGATTTTAAAATGGAAGATTTTGAATTAGTTGGATATAAATCACATGAATCAATAAAAGCTAAAATGGCAGTGTAGAAAAGGCAAAAAAATGACAATATCAATGATAGTAGCATACGGAAAAAATTGGGAAATAGGTTTAAACAACCAAATGTTATGGCATATATCTGAGGACTTTAAAAACTTTAAAACAATAACTTCTGGTCATCATATTTTAATGGGAAGAAAAACATTTGAATCTATTGGAAAACCACTTCCAAATAGAACTTCTTTAGTTTTAACAAGAGGTGATTTTGAACATGAAGGTGTTCATACTTTCAGTGATGTTCAAGAAGCTTTTAATTTTGCAAGACAAAATGCGGAAGAAGAGTTATTTATAATTGGTGGAGCAAATATATATGAAACACTATTTCCTTATGTTGATAAAATGTATTTAAGTGAAGTGGATTATGAAGGTGAAGCTGATGCATATCTAAAAGAGATTGATTTTTCTACTTGGGATTTAGCACAGCAAAAAGATTATGCAGCAGTTATCTCAAATGATGAGGTAGTAAGTCCTGCTTGGAAATTTAAAGTATGGGTGAAAAAAGATTAATATGAAATTTGATGATATAGATTTTAATGAACTATATGTAAAACAAAAACAAGATTCTACTTTTAAAATGAAGTCCCAAGATGCTTGGGATAAAAAAGCACCTTCAATGAATAAAAAAGTTCATAATTCTATTTATAACGACGAATTATTAGCTTTAGTAAATACAAATGATTGTGAAAGCTTACTTGATGTAGGTTGTGGTGTTGGGAATTTATCTTTAAAATTAGCTACAAAATTAAAAGAAGTGAACTCTTTGGATTATTCATCTGGTATGCTTGATATTTTAAAAGAAAATGCAAATGAACAAAATCTTACAAATATAAAAACAATAAACAAATCATGGTATGACTCTTGGGAAGAAGTTCCTAAATGTGATATTGTTATTGCTTCAAGGTCAATGGAAGTTGTAGATATGAAAGAGGCTTTGAGTAAATTAGACTCACAAGCTAAAAAAAGAGTCTATTTATCTTATAAAGTAGGTGGTTCTTTTCTTTCTAATGATATTTTAAATGCAATGAAAAGAGAAATTATAAAAAAACCAGATTATATTTATTTGATAAATATTCTATACTCTATGAAAATAAATGCTTCTGTAAACTTTGTTAGAAGCGAAGGACGAAGTACAGTTTATACTTCACAAGAAGATTTTATAAAATCTGTTTCTTGGAGTATTGGAGATATTTCAGATATTGAAAAAGAACGATTAATAACTTACTACAATGAAAAAATAAAAGATAAAGAAGAGTCTATTGATTATGTAAAATGGGCTGTTATATCTTGGGAGAAATAAAATAAAAAGGGTTAAGCCCTTTTTATTTTTATAATAAATTTAAAGTCTCTGCTAATTTCCCAGCAATGATTTTATAGTTTCTAATTTCTAATAATCTATCTTGACCTTTAACACCTACTTTAGCAACATCGTCTTTTGAAAGACTAATTATGTATTCAATTTTAGCTTGTATTGATGCTTTGTCAAATGTACAAAACCATGCATCAAAATCATCAGTAAATAGTGTATTGTTATTTGCATTATTAGTCATAATACAAGGTACAGCAGACGAATAGTAATCTATAATTTTAACAGGTGTTGATGTGTTAAATAATGGAATTTCTGGTAAGATTGAAACACCAATATCTGCATTTGCAATTAACTCTAATAGTTCAGATTTATTTTTTGCATTATGGATTTCAACACTATCTCCTAAGCTACTATATGAGTTTACAACTTCTTGTGCATACTCAGGATCTTTTGTAGATATAGTTAATTTCCAATTACCTTTTTTTACATTGTTAAATGCTTCTAATACTGTTTCAAATTCTCTTAATTTATCTAAAGTTCCTGCATAGAAGAATCTTTTTTCTTCACCTTCATGCTGAATATTATCATGTAAAGTATCTGGATCAATTGCTGGAGGACAAATAAAAGTTTTAGTTGTAACTCCTTCAAAGTATTCATCATGCATTTGTTGTGATGTTGGCATAAAAATATCACATTGGTTGATAAGCTTAGTTTCTGAGTAAGTTGTTAAAGTGTTATTTAAATGTTTTAAAAAACTTGCTTTGTTATTTGCTTGGTCTACTTGCATTTGAGCACGTCTTTTTGGAAATGATAATCTATAACCAACTTTATAATCATACATACCACTCATAGAGATAACATGTTTTAATATATCACCACTATTTCTTACTACAACATATGAATATGAAGAAATATCAATACCAGTTCTATCCAATTCTTGAATCGCCTTATTTTTATCAGCTACAGGTAGAATAAATCTATGTTCATCTTTTTTTTCAAACTCAGCTTTAAATTCACTAAAATAAACAATGTCTACTTCAAAATATTCTTTTAAATATTTTTCAAAAAGTGGGCCTATAAAACTATGATCTGTATATTCATTTTGGTCAGTGATATATAAAAATTTTTTCATCGATTATGTCCTTCATTTATAATATAATCAAATTATATATACTTATAGTTGCAAAAGCAAAGCATTTAGTAAAAAAGATTACTCTTTTTTAAATTTTATTTCAGCTAGTAACACTGCGAAGAGAATTAAGACTGCTCCATAAATTTGAACAGGTGTAAGAATTTCATTTCCTATAAAATAACCAAAAATACCAGCACTTACTGGTTCCATTGCAAATATAATTGCAGTTTTTGTTGGCGTAGTGAATTGTTGCATATAAGTTTGGATTAAAAAAGCATATACTGTTGCAAAAATTGAAGTAACAATCACAGCTTTTAGAAAAATATAATCAAAATCTAATTTGAAAGTAACATCATCTAGACTTAATGAAAATACTAAAGAAAGAATAGTCACTGTTAAAAACTGAAAAAGTACTAATATAAATACATTTACTTTTTTTGAATATATATCTGTAAACATAATTTGAAGTGCAAAAAATGCGGCACAAATAAGTCCTAGAGTCTCTCCTAAACCAATTGTTAGTTTTCCACTCATTGTAAGCAGATATAAACCCACTACAGCTAAAAGTGAACCTACAAAAACCATACGCCTTACATGTTGTTTAAATATTACAAAAGCTAAAAAAGGAACAATAATTACATTTAATCCAGTCAAGAAAGCTATAATAGAACTTTTTGTGTAGGATAAGCCAAAGGTCTGAGTTGCAAAGCCTGAAAAAAGGAAAACACCTAGAATAATTCCATAAATGATAGATTGTTTATTTAATTCATCAAAATATTTATAAGAAATAATTGCCATTAGAATTGTTGCAATTGCAAAACGCCAAAAAAGAAAAGCATAAACCGGAACTGTTTTGATTGCGTCTTGAACCATTAAAAAGGTTACACCCCAAGCTATTGCAACTGTTAAAAGTAAAAAGTCAGCTCTTAATTCAAGTAATTTTTTTTTATTCAATTCTATCCTTTTAATAAGATGCGAATTATATAAAAATGTTAATTAAAGTTTAAAAATTTCAAGAAAATTGTACAATTGTTATACATTTATATCTAGCTTTAAATTTTTTTATTATATTATAATTACCTTAGACTAATAAAAGAGAGATGATGAGCAGCAATATTATTAATATGGATAAAATCAATAAATTCTACGATGACTTTCACGTTCTTAAGAATATAAATTTTTATGTGAAAAAAGGTGAGATAGTTGTAGTATGTGGACCATCAGGTTCTGGTAAATCAACACTAATTAGATGTATTAATGGTTTAGAAGATATTGATGATGGGCAAATTATTGTTGATGAAATTAATATCCATGCTAGTAAAAAAAACTTACAATCTATTAGAGGTGAAGTTGGAATGGTTTTCCAACATTTTAATCTTTTCCCTCATTTAACAATCTTAGAAAATATTACTTTAGCTCCTGGTTTAGTTAAAAATGTTAAAAAAAGTGAATCAAAAAAAGTTGCTATGGAGTTATTAGAAAAAGTAAAACTTGCAGATAAAGCAGACTCATACCCTGGTGATTTATCAGGTGGACAAAAACAAAGAGTAGCAATAGCAAGAAGTCTTGCAATGAAACCAAAAGTAATGCTTTTTGATGAACCAACTTCCGCTCTTGACCCAGAAACAATTGGTGATGTTCTTTCTGTTATGAAAGATTTAGCAAAAGAGAATTTTACTATTGTATGTGTTACCCACGAAATGGGATTCGCAAAAGAAGTAGGAGATAGAATCGTTTTTATGGATGAAGGTGTAATAGTTGAAGAAAACTCACCTGAAGAATTTTTTGATAATCCAAGAAGCGATAGAGCAAAGAAATTTTTAAAAGAAATACTAACACACTAAATACAAGGAGAAAATGTGAAAAGAATAGTTTTAGCACTAATGGTTTTTGCAACATTAAATATGTTTGCAGATGACATAAATTTATGGAAAAAGTCTACTTTAAATAAAGTATTACAAAAGGGTCAATTAGAGGTTTGTATGGAACCTGGATATATGCCTTTTGAGATGAAAGATAAAAAAGGTAGAATTATAGGTTATGATGTAGATATGGCTAAAAAAATGGCTAAAGAAATGGGTGTAAAATTAAAATTACTTCCAACTGCATGGGATGGTATTATTGCTGCATTAGTAACTGGAAAATGTGATATTATTATGTCTGGTATGACAATTACACAACAAAGAAATTTAAAAATTAATTTTGCTAACCCTTATGTAGTTGTTGGACAAACAATTATGATGAGAAAAGGTTTAGAAGGAAAAATTAAATCAGCAAAAGATTTAGATAAACCTGAATATACTGTAGTTACAAAACTTGGAGTTACTGGTGAAGTAGCAACAAGAAAATTCTTCAAAAAAGCAAAAATTGTTACTTTTGAAACTGAATCAGATGGAGCAGCAGAAGTATTAAATGGTAAAGCTGATGCCTTTGTATATGACCAACCATACAATATTTTATTTATGTCTGATAAAGGTAAAGATAAATTAATTCATTTAGATACACCACTTACTTATGAACCATTAGGATGGGCTATTAGAAAAGGTGATCCTGATTTCCTTAACTGGTTAAACAACTTCTTAAGACAAATGAAAGAAGATAAAGTTGTTGATTTCCATGAAAAATTGAATAACAAATGGCTAAGAGATACTTCTTGGTTAAAAAGAGTTCAATAATAGATGGGCAAGAAACATCAAAGTTTAGCACAAAATAAAAACTTAGGGCATTTTATCGCCCTAATGTTTTATGTTTTAGTAGGATATTCTTTATATATAGCTGCTTCAAATATGAACTATGTTTGGAAATGGAATTCTATACCAGACTATTTTATGTATACAGAAACAACAAGTATTGAAGCCCCTACAGATGGTAAATTAATTCAAGAAGATGGTATTTACTATATTCAAAAAATTGATGAGAGAGTAAAATTAGATTTAGATAGTAGTTACAAATTTGATTACACTGTAGGTGAAGAAGTTTATGAGGGTGATTTTATTGCCTCTAAAGATGAAACTAAAACAGGTCCTATATTGAATGGACTTTGGGTAACGTTAAAAATTTCCTTTCTTTCTGCGATACTAACATTCTTTATTGGTATATTTGTTGCATTAATGAAGTTATCTTCTTATCAGTTTTTAAAAGATATTGCTACGGTTTATATTACCGTTGTTAGAGGGACACCTCTTCTTGTTCAAATATTTTTATTTTATTTTATTGTTGCGAATATATTTGAACTTGAAAGATTTGTAGCTGGTGTTTTAGCCTTAGGAATTTTCTTTGGTGCATATATGGCAGAGATTTTAAGAGGAGCTATTCAATCAATAGATAAAGGACAACTAGAAGCTGCTAATTCTTTAGGAATTTCAAACTTTCAAGCTATGAGATATATTATTTTACCTCAGGCATTTAAGAGAGCTTTACCTACACTTGTAGGAGAAATGATTGCCTTAGTTAAAGATTCATCTTTAGTTTCTGTTATTTCTATTACAGATTTAACAAAAGTTGGTAAAGAGATTGTAGCTAATACCTTCTCCCCCTTTGAAACCTGGATAGTCGTTGCTTTAGTGTACTTAACTATTACATCAACGCTGAGTTATATAGGACATAGAATAGAAAAAAATATGGCAGAAAAAGGTGGGATGAGTTAATTGGAATTCATCTCTTCTTTCCTTCAGCAAGCAATCACTTTTTTTGCTATTATGGATCCTATTGGTATTAGTGCTTTAGCTTTATCTTTATTAAGCACTAATATTACAAAAACAGAAATTACTACTGTTGCAAGAAAATCTACCTTAACTATAATAATTGCTTTTTTCGTTGTTTTAATAACTGGGGATTTAATCTTAAAAATTTTTGGTATTGATGAAAATTCTTTAAAAGTAATGGGTGGAATTGTATTAATTTTAATGGCAATATCAATGGTAAATGGTTCTGCTGAAAAAAATCAAAAACAGATTGGCAAAAATAATGAAGAGTTATCTGTAATTCCAATAGGTATTCCTATTGCTTTTGGTACAGGACTTTTTACTACTATTATCATTTTTAAACATCAAGCAGAAACTTTTTTAGATATTTTATCAATAACTTTTGCTTTTTGTATAAATGCTTTAATTTTCTTTTTGATTTTAAAAAACTCTATTTATATTAAAAAATATTTAGGATTAACAGGTCAAAATATTATTACAAAGCTTATGGGATTGATTGTTGGGGCAATAGCTGTTCAATTTATAGTCTCAGGAATAGTAACACTAGCTAAAGGTTATATCTAGTGGAATTGGATGTCTTTTTAAAAGCATTTTTAATTTCACTTTCTTTAATAGTTGCAATAGGCGCACAGAATGCATATATATTAAAACTTGGATTACTTAAGCAGCATGTATTAAAAGCAGTTTTATTTTGTGTTATTACTGATTCTTTACTTATTACAGCAGGTGTTTTAGGTTTAGGATTGTTTATAAAAGGTAATCAGCTACTTATAAATGGTATTGCAATTTTTGGAATAGTTTTTTTAACTGTCTATGCTTTTCTTTCTTTTAAAGCTGCTCTAAAAAATGAGAGTCTAAAAATTGATGATGAAGTAAAGACTAATCCTATTAAACAAGTTTTTTCACTTTTATTTATGTTTACATTCTTAAATCCTCATGTCTACTTAGATACAGTACTTCTAATTGGTGGTATTGGTGCAAATGTAGAAGAGAGTTATAGAAGTTATTTTTTACTTGGCGCAATCTCAGCATCATTTTTTTGGTTTTTTAGTCTTGGTTTTGGTGCAAGATTTTTAATTCCTTTATTTAAAAAACCTATTACATGGAAAATATTAGATATATCAATTGGTTTTTTAATGCTTTATATTGCTTATTCTCTTATTCCTTTAATTCAATAAAGATATACATACTTATTATTTCTAATAAAAATGTTAAATTTATTACCTATTCTATAAATTAAATTCTTACATAATATAAATAAATTATAATTCGCGTTTACTTTAAAATAAGTCCATAGAATAAGTCTTTAAAGAAAAGAAAATAAGTTATTTTAAATTTTGAATCATAAAAAAACTTAATTGTATATGGAAGAAAAGTTGTATAATAGGAGCAATATGTCTTTAGATAAATTATCTATATCTTATAGGTGCCATAATTCTATAGGGAATAGTTTAGATATAAGTGACATGCTTACAGAAGTTATAGAAACTTTTGCTGAGGAAACAGATGCCTTACATGGGTCATTTTACATAATAGAAGAAAATACAATCTATAAAAATATAATTTCTATTGGTAAGAAGATTTCATTAGATATATTTTCAATAAAATCAAAATTAGCAAAGAGTGAAATTTTTATTGAAAAATATGATGAAAAAATTAATATTTTAGCCTGTAAACTAGAAGAAGGTTGTATGTTTTTTGCATATGATTTTAAAGATGATGTAGATTTTATAACTTCAATTTATGAAAGTTTTAAGAGCAAGTTGAATATTAGTATTAATTCATGTCTTAGTGTACAAAAATTAAAAGAGAGTAATATCAAGTTATTAGAACAAAAAAGACAGTTAGAAGTACTTACTAATAGTTTAAAAGATGAAATAGAATTAGCAACAAAACTAAGTATAGAAAAAGAAAAACAAATATTTGAACAGATAAAAATGGCTCAAATGGGCGAGTTGATTGGAAATATTGCTCATCAATGGAGAGAACCATTAAGTGTTATTTCAACTGCTGCAAGTGGTATGAAAATAAAAAAAGAACATAACATGCTAACAGATCCTGATTTTTCTAATTATACGCAAAGTATTGTTGATAATTCACTATATCTTTCAAATACTATAGATGAATTTAGAGATTATATAAAAGAGAGTCATCGAGAAAAAGAGATTGTTATTCAAGAAAGATTAAAAATGGCAATTACTCTTGTCGAATCGTCGTTTAGTCTTGAAAATATACAAATAATTCAAGGTTTTATAGAAGAAAAAGATATTCATTTTAAGTTAATACTTGGAGATTTATTACAAGTTTTAATATCTATTTTAAATAATTCAAAAGATGCGCTTATTATAAATAAAGTGGAAAATAGATGGATTAAATATGAGTTAATAAAAAAAGAAAATATAATATTGATTACAATTGAAGATAATGCAGGTGGAATTGAGAAAAATATTTTAGATAAAATATTTAATCCATATTTTACTACTAAACACCAGTTTGAGGGAACTGGAGTAGGTTTATATTCTGGATATGATATTATTGTAAATAAACTAAAGGGTAATTTATATGTGAAAAATACTCAACATGGGGCTAAGTTTTATATTGAATTACCTATCTCTTCAAACTATGTTATATAAATAATCAATAAGTCTTAAACTTATTGATTATGTTACGAACATTAATTTTGCTAAAATTATAATTACTATTCCACATACTAAAACAAATTTATGAAAATGCTTCATTATTGGGTGAGGTTGTTTTTTAAATAGTTTTCTAGAAAGCGAATATAAAATACCTGCTACAATTACTAAAGCAATAATTACTTTTAACATTAATAATTGTTGTAATGTTGTATTAAAAGCCCCTAGGTCTGAATTCACATATTTTGATAACATAAATCCACCAGAAAGTATAAGTATTAGAACAGAGACTGGAAATATAGCTCTTGCTCTATTTGATATGGCATTCATAACTTTTTGATGCTCTTCTTCATTTAAAACTTTTTTCATAGCAGGAAGTACTATAACGTCTGCAAAAACAAATCCTATAAAAATTATTGCACAAAATAAATGTATAATAAGTACTATTGTATATGACATTTGGATATCCTTTAAGTAATTTTTTGATAATTATAATCAATATTTAAATAAATGATGTTGATTTCTGTCAATATTCTTTTAAAGTTAGTCCAACTCTTTGTTTTTCTAAATCTACACTTAGAACTCTTATCTTTTCCAAGTTTTGATTAATACTTAGAATTTCACTTGGGTGATTTATTCTTTTTGTTGATATTTGAGAAATATGAAGTAGGGCATCATTTTTAAGTCCTATATCTACAAAAGCTCCAAAATCTGTAATATTTCTTACTATTCCACTTAATATATAGCCTTCTTTTAGGTCTTCTATTTTTGTTATATCTTGGGCAAATTTTACTTGATTGAACTCATTTCTTACATCATATCCTGGCTTTTTTAGCTCTTGTATAATATCTTTTAGTTTAAATGGTGTTGTGTTTATTTCCTTTGCAATTTGTTCTATTTGATTATCTTTTACATCTTCTATATTGTATTTTTCTTGTAGATTTTTCGTTGCTGCATAATCTTCTGGATGGATTGCAGTATTATCAAGAATAGATTTTCCATCTTTTATTCTTAAAAATCCTACTGCTTGTTCATATGCTTTTGTACCAAGACCTTTTACTTTTAATAATTCATTTTTACTGTTGAACTTTTTTATATTAGTTCTATGTGCTATAATATTCTTAGCTAATTTTTCCGAAATACCTGAGATAAAAGAAAGTAATTTGTATGATGTGGAATTTAAATCAACTCCAACTTTATTTACTAAATCTACAGTTGTATTTTTTAGCTTAGCTTCTAACTCTTTTTGGTTTACATCATGTTGATATTGACCTATTCCAAGTGATTTAGGATCAATTTTTACAAGTGTTGCCATAGGATCTCGAAGTCTTCCAGCTATTGAAATTGCTCCTCTTATTGTTACATCTAGGTTTGGATATTCTTCTCCAGCTATTTTTGAAGCTGAATATACACTTGCACCTATTTCACTTACTATTGCATAATTTACCTCTAGATTGGCATCTTTTATTAGATTTGATATAAACTGGGCTGTTTCTCTTGAAGCAGTTCCATTTCCAATTGCAATAGATGTTATATTGTATTTTTTAATTAGATTTAATACTGTCTTAGTTGAAGCTTCTATATTTTGTTTTGGTTTTGTAGGATAGATAACATCTGAGTCTAAATATATTCCATCTTTATCTATTACTGCAAGCTTACATCCTGATACAAAGCCTGGATCCATACCCAAAATCACTTGATTTACTAAGGGTGCGGTTTGAAGTAGCTCTTTTAAGTTTTTTCCAAAAAGCTCGATTGCTTCAGCACTTGCTTTTTCTTTAAGAGTATTTATAGCTTCTCTTTTTAGACTTGGCAGTAGTAATCTTTTTAATCCATCTTTATATGCATCAAACACTATATCTTTTGAAGAATTTGCCCATGATGGAATTTTATATTTTTTTATATTTTCTAAAATATGCTTTTCATCTATATTAACTTTTATACTTAACTGTTTTTCGTTTACAGCTCTTAAAATTGCTAAAACTCTATGGGATTTTATATATTTTATTTTCTCATTTTGATTTGCAAAATTTGAGTAAACTCCAGTTTTATCAAATTGTTTACCTTCTTTGATTTGTATCTCACCCCAGTTTGAAATTATATTTCTTATAATCTCTTTTGATTTAAAATCATCTGCATATCTTTGAGCTATGATGTCTTTTGCACCTAATATTGCATCATCTGTAGATAAAACTTTGTTATTTAAGAAAGTCCTTGCTTTTTGACTAATTTCATTATTTGAATACTTCAAACTTTGAATAATATTTGCAAGTGGTTCAAGACCATTTTCTATTGCAGAGCTAGTTCTTGATGATTTTTTATCTTTAAATGGTGCGTAAATATCTTCACATATTTGCATAGATTTTGCTTCTTCAATACTCTTTTTGATTTTTTCATTTAAAAAGTTTTTCTCTTCAAGTAAGTTTAGTATCTCTTCTTTTCTTTGAAGAAGTTTTTGACTGTAAGTAAAAACTTGTTCAAAAGCTCTTAAATCTTCATCACTAGCATTCCCTGTTAAGTCTTTTCTATATCTTGCTATGAAAGGAACAGTACAACCTTCATCAAGTAAGTTAATTATATTTTGTATATGTTTATTTGATAGAGTTGTTTGTTCTTTTATTAAATTAATTAAATCATTAGTCAAGAGTAACTTCTTTAAAATCGCTTCTTGTATTTTTTAATGGCTTATTGTTTTTAGCACGTACTGTATATACAAATGATATTTTTGCAGTATTACTTGTATTTTTACTTGCATGATGAAGTGTTTTACAATGAAACAATACAATATCACCTTTAGATAAATTTTGATGAACTTTTGTTTCTATAAGTTTTTGGTTTTCTTTATTTTCATCTAAAAAATTAGAGTTTTCATCAAATCTATCTTTTGAGAAATTTATTTTGTGAGATTTAGGAATAAACTCTAGAAGACCATTTTCTAAAAATTCATCTCCTAAACTTAGCCAGATTGAAATCAAATTGTCATTTTCAAAATGCCAATACCTTCTGTCTTGATGCCAGAAAGTTCTAGTACTTTCATGGGGAAGTTTTGTCATGATTGAATTATGATGTGCTAAAGTTAAGACTGGCTCATCATTTAATAATTGTTTTAAAATAGGTCTTATTTTATTGCTTGTCATCCAATCTTTAAAAACAGTTTCTCTATCATATACTTGTCTTAGGCGTCTAACGGTAATATCCTTGTTATCAAGTTGCATATACTCTTGTTCACTTTCAATAGGAGCTTGTTTTTTTTCTAAATGTTTTTTGGCTTTTTCTAAAATTTCATCACAAAAATCATCTTCTATAAAATTTTTTATTATTAGAAAACCATTTTTATTAAATTGGTCTATTTGTTCATTTGTTAGTGTCATTTATTCTCACATAATTTGAAGTTTGTAATTTTACTTTAGTTTTTATATTACAAAGGTTAATTTCATTTATATTAGATAAATAAACATTCATTAGTTTAAGTTTAATATGCATATAATTATAAGTTTTAATAATATAATTTATATAAGGAAAAATAATATGAAAAAACTTATTTCTACAATGTTACTTGGTACTTTTCTTTTTACGTCAAGTGCTATGGCAGGACAAAAAGAAGGTTTAAATGTAGTTCTTACTTCTGGTGATACTCAAACTCAAATGATGGCTATGGTTTTATCTATGATGACAGTAAAAGCAAAAAAGAAAGTAAATATTACAATGTGTGCAGCTGGTGGAGAATTAGCCTTAAAGGAGACAAAAACACCTGTTTTTGAACCTGCTAAAAAATCTCCAACTATGCTTTTAAATGCACTTATTAAAAAAGGTGTAAATGTTCAAGTTTGTCCTTTATATTTACCAAGTGTAAATAAAGACAAGAGTGCTTTAATTGATGGTATTACTATTGCAAAACCACCTAAAATTGCAGCACAATTACTTAATGATGAGTATACAACATTAAGTTATTAAAAAATTAAGAGGAAGTTCCTCTTAATTTTATGGATGTACTTCTTTTAAAGCATCTCCAATTGCAGTAATAGTTCTAACTGTTGAAACTCCAGCTCTTTCAAGCGCAGCGTATTTATCTTCAGCAGTACCTTTCCCTCCATCAATGATTGCTCCTGCATGACCCATTCTTTTCCCTTTAGGAGCTGTAACTCCTGCAATGTATGAAACTACAGGTTTTGTCACATATTCTTTAATAAATTCAGCCGCAGCTTCTTCTTTTGCTCCACCAATTTCACCAATCATTACAATAGCTTTTGTCTCATCATCATCTTGGAATTTTTTTAGAATATCAATAAAATCAGAACCAGGTACAGGATCACCACCAATACCTACACAAGTACTTTGACCAAATCCTGCAAGAGTTGATTGATTTACTGCTTCATATGTAAGTGTTCCTGATCTTGAAACAATACCTACACTTCCTGGCATATGAATTGATTCTGGCATAATTCCCATTTTACATTGACCTGGAGTTATAATACCTGGACAATTTGGACCAATAAGTGTTGAACCATTTAAATCAATTGCAGCTTTTACATCTAGCATATCAATTGTAGGTATTCCTTCTGTAATACATACAATAGTTTCAATACCATTTTCACTAGCTTCTATAATAGAATCTTTACAAAATGGAGCTGGTACATAGATAATAGAAGCAGTAGCTCCTGTAAGTCTTTTTGCACATTCAACAGTGTTGTAAATTGGAAGGTCTAAATGAGTTTGTCCTCTACGACCTGGGACTACACCACTTACTACATTTGTTCCATATGCAATTGCACGTTGTGTATGAAAACTTGCTTGAGAACCTGTTAAACCTTGTACTAATACTTTTGTATTTTTATCAATTAAAATAGCCATTAGTTAACTCCTCCCGTAAGTTCAATAATCTTTTGTGCAGCTTTATCTAAATTTGCTTCTTCATAAACTGAAACTTTAGAATTTCTAATAAGTTCAAGACCTTCTTTTGCATTTGTTCCTTCAAGTCTTACAACAATTGGAATATCAATATTCATAGCTTCTACAGCAGATATAATACCAGAGGCAATAATATCACATCTTACGATACCACCAAAAATATTTACTAAAATACCTTTTACTTTACTATCAGATAAAATAATTCCAAAGGCTTCAATAACTCTTTTTTCATTTACACTTCCACCAACATCTAAAAAGTTTGCTGGTTGTGCCCCATGAGTTTGAATTAAATCCATAGTTGCCATTGCTAAACCTGCACCATTTACCATACATCCAATATTTCCATCAAGTGATACATAATTTAAGTCAAGCTTTTCAGCTTTTAATTCTCTTTCATCTTCTTGAGATTCATCTCTAATTTCATTCATTTTTGGCTGTCTGTAAAGTGCTGAATTATCAACTTGTACTTTTCCATCAAGACACATTAAGTATCCTTGTTTTGTAATAACAAGTGGATTTACTTCTATAAGTGAAAGGTCATTTTCTACAAACATCTTATACATTTTTTGCATCAGGTCAATCATTTGTGCAGAAAGTGTTTTATCTAAACCTAAATCATCACAAATCTGTCTACATTGTGCAGGCATAATTCCAACAATGGGATTAATAGGGTTTCTTAAAATCTTTTCTGGAGTATTTTCTGCAACTTCTTCAATCTCCATTCCACCTTCACTAGATGTGATGATGATGATTCTTTGAGTTGTTCTATCTACAGCAAAAGCTAAATAGATTTCATCTACAATATCACATGGTTCTTCAACAAAAATAGAGTTGATAGGTTGACCATCTCCTGTTGTTTGATGAGTTACTAATCTACTTCCAAGAAGACGTCTAACTTCTTCATTTGCTTCGTATTTTGAGTCAACAAGTACAACTCCACCAGCTTTTCCACGTCCACCTGCGTGAACTTGTGCTTTTACAACCCATTTATCTTTTCCAATTGTTCTTAATATATCATCTAATTGAGAAGGATGAGTTAATAATTTCCCTTTTGTTGTAGGAATATCATATTTTCTATATAAATTTTTTGCTTGGTATTCATGAAGATTCATAAAATATCCTTTTAATATTATCTTTGTTTCAAAAAGGAACTTATACCAAAAAACTCATACGAGAGTGCTTAAAATACATACTTTTAAAGTAGTATTAAGAATAAAAATAGACATGAAAATTTGAAATAAGTTTATTTTTCATAATCATTTCATTTTTATTATATATATTTATATTAGAATCAAATTGTTTTAGAATAAAAAGGATTAATATAGAATGAAAATACTTATAATTGAGGATGATGAAAATATAGTCTCTTTTTTAAAAAGGGGATTTAAGGAGGCTGGATATATTACAGAAAGCTCAACTTCAGGTGAAGAAGGAGAATACTTAGCATTGGTTAATAAGTATGATATTATTATTTTAGATTGGATGCTCCCGCATAAAAGTGGTATTGATATAATTCAAACGTTAAGAGAGAAAAAAATAAAAACACCAATACTATTCCTTACGGCAAAAGATACATTAGAAAATAAGATTGTCGGTTTTAGAAGAGGAGCAGATGATTACTTGACTAAACCATTTGCATATAAAGAACTTCTTGTCAGAATGGAAGCAATTTATCGAAGAACCTTATTAAATAGTACTAAAAATATAATTGAAATAAAAAATATTCAAATTGATTTGAATGCCAAGATAATGAAAAAAGATGGAAAAAAAATATCTTTGAGTCAGAAGGAATATGAGCTATTAATATTTCTAATTAAAAATAAAAATTCAATGGTCTCAAATTCTATGATTGAATCACAACTATGGAATAATGAAGAGTTTATTAATAGCAATGTTATTCAGGTAACAATTTATAATTTAAGAAAGAAAATAGGAAAGTCTCTTATTACAAACTTTAGAGGTTTAGGTTATAAAATTGATACCTAGAAAACTTAAGTATCGTATTTTATTTTGGTTTATTACGATTATATCTACTGTTGTGATTTTATTTAGTATTTTACTTTATTTTATTTTAGAAACTACTATAAATAAAGAAGTTCATAAACGTCTTTCAAATCAAGCTATTTATATACACGAACATATATTAGATAAAGAAGAAAAACTAAAAAATATAAAAAAACATGTACATTTTGATGTAGAAATATTAATACGAAAAGAAGAAGAAATTATTCAAAAAACAAAAGGTTTTAGTTTTGATAATATTGAGTCTCTATATGATTTAGAAAAGCCATTTAAGATAATTGAAAAAGATAATTTTATTGAAGATGCTGTCTATATAAAAAAGATTTCGGAACCTTTTAATGGAGTAGTTTTAATTTTAAAAAAGAATGTACATCTAGAAGCAGAAAAAATTAAAGAAATTTTATGGATACTTAATCCTATTCTCTTATTATTTATTTTATTTATTTCATACAAGTTTATAGATAAAATTTTTATCTCAATACGAGATGTTTCTAGAGTAGCTAAAGATATTAGTATTACTAATTTTTCTAAAACTATACCACTTCCAAAAGATGATGATGACGATGAAATAAAAGAATTAATTGAATCTTTTAATAATATGATAGAGAGGCTAAAAAAAGGTATTGATAATTTAGATCGGTTTAATAGTGATGTTTCACATGAGCTAAAAACTCCTCTTACTGTAATAAGAGGTGAGGTAGAAGTTACACTAAAAAATAAAAGAAGTTCTAAAGAGTATATTAACTCTTTAAAAACTATTTTATTTGAAACTATGCAATTAGAAGAGATAGTTGAAAATCTACTTTTACTTACAAAGTATTCAAAAGAGAGTATTCAAGAAACATTTAATACTTGTAATTTAGATGGTTTACTTTTAGATGTAATATATAAATACAAAAGAGATTTAACTAAAAAAAGTATTAGTTTAAATATTTCTCAATTAGAGAATATCGTCTATAAAGGTAATTGTCAACTTCTTAGTAGTATTTTTCTTAATTTATTAGATAATGCAATAAAGTACTCAGAAGTAAATACTAATATAACAATTGAACTTTATAAGGATGAGAATATTCATTTTATTATAAAAGATGAAGGAATAGGTATACCAAAATCTGAATTAGAAAATATCTTGGATAGATTTTATAGAGTTGAAAAATCAAGAAATAAGAAAATTAAAGGTTTTGGTCTTGGGCTTTCTATTGTAAAAAATGGAGTTGAATTACACTCTGGAGAATTAGAAATATTTTCAATTGAAAATAAAGGGACAACAATTCATATAGTTTTATAATAATGCATCTTCATTTTCATTTCATTTTCATGTTTTAGAATTTGTCAATTTAAAATTTGGGAGTTTTTTTATAAACAAGATAACTAGTAATATTGTATTTACCTTTTTTTTTAGAATTACAATCGTAATGTTTATTGTTTTTCTCTTATGGGGAGGGATAGTTCTTTATTATAATAAATATAATATGTCTCGCAAAATTGAACAGGAAGTAAAAAAACTAGAAATATTAGATACGTTAATAGAAAATAATACTAATAGTTCTGTCATAAAAAAAGATATAAAAACTAAAGCAAACATTTTTGGAATAAAATTTCTTCAAGTTTTTATTGATGATGAACTAATTTTAGAAAATAGAAATTTATATTCAAAAAAACTTGAAGAAAGAATATCAAAGCTTGATAAAATTTCAGAAGATATTTGTACAGAAATTATTGATATTGATGATGGAGATATATATTTTTATTATCAATCAAGAATAAATGTTGGGAATAAGAATATATATGTAAATATACTTCAAAAATATGATATAGAAATAGTTCAGTTAATTAAAAATGAATTATATTTTCTTTTATTTATTATTTTTAGTAATATGATTATATTAATATTTGCAATTTTTCCTTTAATATATAATCAATATAAAAAAGTTATTTCTTCTAATAATAACTTATTATTATCTTACTTTAATACAATAACCTCATTAGGTACAGCAATTTCTAAAAGAGATGGGGATACAAGTGAGCATAATTATAGAGTAACTTATTATAGTTATAAAATTGCAAAGAAAATAAATATTGAAAAAGAAAGAATGGGTGGTCTTTTAATTGGCTCATTTCTACATGATATTGGGGAAATTGCTATTCAAGATAATATTTTGTTAAAAAAAGATAAATTAACGAAAGATGAATTTGAAATTATGAAAACACATGTTTTTCATGGTATGGATATTATTAAAGATATAGAATGGTTAAATGAAGCAAATTCAATTATAAAATTTCATCATGAAAAAATTGATGGGACAGGTTATCCTTTTGGACTAAAAGATAAAAATATTCCTCTAGAAGCTAGAGTTTTTGCTATAGTTGATGTTTTTGATGCATTAACTTCAAAACGTCCATACAAAGAAGCAATAAATATTTATGATAGTTTTGAAATTATTAAAAATGATATAGGAACACATTTTGACAAAGAAATTGTAAAAGTATTTGAAGAAATTTATGAAGATTCTTTTTTATATATCACGCAAAAAAACGAAAAAGAATTAAAAGAGATATTTTATAAACAATTAAAACCATATTTTTTTATCTAATACGAATTTTATAAAAAAAGGTGAGAAAGTATTTATTTTCTCACCTTTTTAATTTATATGTTAATAGATATATTATAGAACCGGTGATTTAATAACCATCATTTTTTCATTTGAACACTCTTCCATAGAGTGGTGAATTCCACCAAGTCCAAGTCCTGAAGCTTTTGCTCCTCCAAATGGCATCCAGTCAACTCTAAATGCAGTATGGTCATTTACCATTACAGCAGTGCCATTTAATCTTTTTACAGCTCTTAAGGCAGTGTCAATATTTTTTGTAAATACAGCTGCTTGGAAAGATACCTCTAATTGGTTTGCTCTATCAAATGCTTCTTCAATATTAGAATATGAATAAACACAAACAACTGGTCCAAATACTTCTTTTGTAGAAACTAAAGCATCATCAGCAGGGTTAAGAATTACAGTAGGCTCATAACAAGATGCAGAAATTCTATTTCCACCAGTTAAGATTTTCCCACCTTTTTCTTTTGCTTCGTTAACCCATTCTTCAACTCTATTTACTTCGTTATTATTAATTAATGGTCCAACTTCAGTTTTAGGGTCTAATTGATTACCCACAACTAATTTAGATGCATAAGAAGAAAGTTTAGCTGCTACTTCATCAACAATTGATTCATGTACAAATACTCTTTGAACAGATACACAAACTTGACCAGCGTGGTAGAAACCACCTTTTCCAATAGAAGGAATTAAGTCATCAATATCTGCATCAGGCTCAACAATAACTGGTGCAACTCCACCATGCTCTAATGCAACTCTCGTACCTTGAGCAACTTTTGAGTTTAAGTACCAACCAACAGCACCAGAACCAATAAATGTTAAAGCATTTACTTTTGGTGATGTAGCTAATAATTCTCCACCTTTTCTATCACAAACTACAGCTTGAGCCCAACCTTTAGGAAGCCCAGCTTCTTCTAAAATTTCAACTAATCTAATAGCTGACATTGGAGTTTGAGTAGCAGGTTTAATAATAACAGAACAACCAACAGCAATTGCAGGAATTACTTGGTGTACTGCTAAGTTAAATGGGTGATTAAATGCAGAAACTGCAGCAACAACACCAATAGGTTCTTTGAAAGTATAAGCCATTCTATTAGCTGATGATGCTGTATGACCCATAGCAACTTCTTTACCTTCTTGAGCTCCTAAAGCTTCAATAGCAAGCTTAACACCATTGATTGCACGTGCAACTTCAACTTGAGAATCAATCCAAGGTTTTCCACCTTCAGATGCACAAAGTTTTGTTAATTCATCAACTTGTGATGACATAATTTCAACAACTTTTTCTAAAATCTCAACTCTTTTGTATTTAGGAAGAGCATTTTTATGATTATCGAAAGTTGTTCTAGCTAAATCTAAAGCTGTTTCTACTTCAGCTACTGATCCAAATGGAACTTCTCCAACAACACTATCATCAAATGGTGATGTTACTTCAATTGTACTCATTATTATCCTTCTTTTTAAAATTTTTTCTTATTATATCATACAAGCTTTTTTAGCTAGTAATTCATTTAAAATTGTATGGTTAAGTGAATAATCAACTGCAAGGTCGATTAAGTGAACACCTTTTGAGTTAACACATTTTTCTAAAGTTTCTTCAAAATCTTCACAAGAAGTTGGTCTATATCCATTTGCTCCAAATGATTCAGCAAATTTAACGAAATCAGGGTTACCTAAATCAAGTCCAAAGTTATCGAATCCCATACCAGATTGTTTCCATTTAATCATACCGTAAGCATTATCATTAAGAATAACTACTGTTAAGTCAAGTCCAAGTCTTACAGCTGTTTCCATCTCTTGGTCATTCATCATGAATCCACCATCACCACATACAGCAACAACTTTTGAATCAGGTTTTACCATTTTTGCAGCCATTCCAGATGGAAGTCCAGCTCCCATAGTTGCAAGTGCATTATCTAAAAGAAGAGTGTTTGGTTGTGCACATCTGTAGTTTCTTGCAAACCAGATTTTATATACACCATTATCTAAAGTAACAATATCTTTATCATCTAAAGTTTGTCTAATTGTTCTAACTGCCTTTTGAGGTAAGATTGGGAATCTTGTGTCACCAAAGTATTTTGCAAGTCTAGTTCTAATTTCTTCAGCAAGTCTAATGTAATAATCAAAATCCCAGTGCTCTTGTTTAGAAATAGCATTTGTCATTGACTCAATATTTCCTGCAATGTCTCCTAATATATCTAGTTGTGGGAAGTAAGTATCATCAACTTCTGATGGGAAGAAATTAACATGTAAAACTTTTGTAGCTCCCTCTTCATTTTCCATAAAGAATGGTGGTTTTTCAATTACGTCGTGACCAACATTGATAATTAAGTCAGCTCTTTCAATTGCACAATGAATAAAATCATCTTTTGATAGTGCCGCAGTTGATAAACATAACTTATGATTTTCATCAATTACACCTTTACCCATTTGAGTAGAAAAGAATGGAATTCCTGTTTCATTAACGAAGTCAGCTAAAGCAGAACCAATTCTTGTTCTATTTGCTCCACCACCAACACACAATAATGGTCTTTTTGCTTTTTCAATCATTTTAACAGCTTCTGCTACAGATGATTTATCTGCTTTTGGATACTTGTAGCTGTGAACTGGATATATATTATCTTCTACATCTTCTTCTGCTGAAATATCTTCAGGGAATTCAATATGAACTGCACCAGGTCTTTCAGTTGTGGCAATTTTAAATGCTTCTCTAATCATTGAAGGTACATTATTACCATTTACAACTTGTTTAGCGTATTTTGTCATAGGTTTCATCATTCCTACGATATCAACGATTTGGAATCTACCTTGTTTAGATTTTTTAATTGGTTTTTGCCCTGTAATCATAAGCATTGGCATACCACCAAGTTGTGCATATGCTGCTGCTGTTGCAAAGTTAGTAGCTCCAGGTCCAAGTGTTGAAATACATACTCCAACTTTTCCTGTTAATCTTCCATAAGTTGCAGCCATAAACCCTGCACCTTGTTCATGTCTTGTTAAAATCAGTTTGATTTTATCTGATTTTCTAAGAGCTTCTAGTAAGTCTAGATTTTCTTCCCCTGGAATACCAAAAATATACTCAACACCTTCATTTTCTAACGCTTTTATAAATAAGTCTGATGCGTTCATTGTCTCTCCATTTTTTTTTATAAATTATATATCGCAGTTTCCCACAATTTCTTTTAAAAGTTGTTAAAAGTTCTAAAAATGTTACCAAGCTGTAACATTTTTTAAATAAGTGCGAATAAACGACACAGTCGTACTTTTAATATTATATCTAGTTTAAATTAAATTAGTAAAATGACTTATTAATATTAGAAAAATTGTTATAAAAATTGTATATTATTTATAGTTGTGAATATTAAATAATATCTATTTAGAGCTCTTGTTTTGTAATACTTTTAAAATAGGTTCGTCTGTTTTTTTAGTTTGGATTGTAAATTCATCATTTTCATATCGTAGGGAAATATAAGCTTCTTCATTTTCTTCATTTTTTAAAATAAAAGCATTTTCTCTATCATATGCAATATCTGTAAAACCAATTTTGTGATATTGTTCTTCTAACTCTTTTTTTAATGATTTAAAAGTAACTTTTTGTTTATCATGAATGATTATTTTATATAGGTCTTTTTGCTTTTTTTCAATTATATTTCTTACTGTTTCAGGTTCATTTTTAATGACTTTATTTAAAGGTCTAGGTTTAATATACAAGTATGCACTTGATAGAGCACTTATTGAGAAAACTGTTATAAATACATTTAATAATGAATAAAGAATATTAAGATTTGGTGAAATAAGTTTTATTAAAAATTCAATTAATAGAGAATAAACTAATCCTACACTAACAGAAAAAATTAATGGAAATAAAATTATTGTAAATAATATTAAGAGAGTATGTCCTTTTGTATTTTTCCAAGAATTATAAAAAGAAGAATCTTCATCACAGGCAATTGCTGGATATATAAAAGATAATCGTGCTGTTAATATAATCGCTATAAATATTGCTATAAATACTCCTACAGAAGGTATAAATACAAGAAGCATTACGGGTATCGCAATAATTATCATCATTAGTATACTTTTAAATAAAAATTTAAATTCTCTTAATCCAAAAATGTATGAGCCAAATTTAGGAACAGATGAAGACCCTAAAATTGCAATTCTGTGTGTGGTAATTGCTATAGAAAGGTTTGTCATTATTAATATAAAAACTAATACTAAAGATAGAATAGACTCATTTGTAGATAAATCTATGTTTTCTACATCTATATCTGTAGGGGTAATAAATTGTGGTAAATAAAAATTTATAATAGATATCAATATTATAGGTATAAGTAATTTTTGTAAAAGTGATTGGCTATTTTTAAAAACAGTATCAAAAGTATTTACAATAATTTTTTTATACAAGACTTTAATCCATAAGATAATTTCTAGGATTATAACTGAAATAATTTTAATTTTTATTTAAACTAAAAACTAAAATAAAATGCGTAATTTATTTGTAATTTTGAAAACTAGAAGATGAAATTATCTTAAATCTCATCTTTTATTTGGTTTAAATCTTCAATTTTCTTTATATATTGACCTTTTTTAGATTCTACAAAATCAATTCTATCTTTGTTTATTTCAAGATATTGGTTTTTTGAATATTGAATAATTTTAAATAAGTAGTTTCTTTTTGATGTTAAAAAGTCCTCAATTTTTTCAAATCCAAAATTTGTTTTTAATTTTGTAAGAACTTCATCTTCTCTTGGATGATAAACTGAGAATTTTGTTGGTTCTTTTTCATATAATAAAACTGATTCAGCTATTTGTTGTTCAAAATGAGCAATTGTAGCTTGTGTAGTTTGGATATATGAATAAGAGAGTGCTCCATTAAAATAAGCAAACTTTTTTCTAAGAGCTGAAATATTTTCTAAAATAGCTCTATGGTAAGATCTTAAAACATTTTCATATACTTTTGCTGCAAAGTGTCTTGTTGTAGAGAACTCTGCATCTGATGCAATTTCTCTATGTTTTTTTATTAACTCATAAGGTTCTTGCCATCGGTGAACTCTATTTTTTACATTTCTATAAACATTTCTAAATGCTTCATCAGAATTAAGCTCTATTTCTTTTAGTTGCTTAATTGCACGTTTAAACATTTTATCTACTGTTTGATCATCATAAAATAAGTTTTTATATACATTATCAGAATCAATCCAGTAAGTATCATATTCTATTTTTTCAAAATTGTCTTTACTTAAAAAACCAGCCTTTTTTTCATATCTAAATGCTTTTTGTTTTTTAACACTTTTATATGTTTCGTGTGCCATTTTTTCCATAATTGCTTCAAGAGAGTTATATATTCCAAATAACTCTTTAGAGTAGGTTTTATGAATATTTTCGAAGTCAGCTAAAATATCTTCTTCTGAATTTTTTAGGATTTCACATAAAGAATCATATACTCCAATAATTGTTTCATTTTCTTTTATTAAAATATCACAAATACCTTTTAAATCTTTTTTGATTGCAAATTCTTTAGACTCTTCTGCTTGCGGTCGTATAGTATTATTAATAAAGTTTAGGATTTCTTGTATATTTGATTCTTCAAACATTTTATCATTGTTTGATGTATCTAAATTATTAATTTTTTCTAAATCACCATAGTATTCATCAAGGTCTTTTGCAATAGAAGCTATATTACCACTTAGTGCATTTCTTATATTTTGTAAAAGTTTATCTTGTTTATCTTTTATTAAAACATCTTGATGATGCGCTCTTGATTCTAATGCCATTTTAGCTGATATAGGAGTAACTTGTGCAAAGTATTGAGAAAATTTTTCACTTACATATTTAGTTGTTGTATCTATTTGTTCTTGTGAAAATTTATCTTTTTGATTTAGGACACAAAGAGATTTATTTTTAAAGTGTTCCATATATTCTTCTAATACTTCTGCTTCTGACATTTTCCCTGCATTATCAATTAAAGTTAACCAGATAATTCCTCCAACATCTCTTAGAACTCTTCTTGTCGTATCTGTATCACTTTGTGATTGAGAGTTTAGACCTGGAGTATCAACAAAAGAGATATCTTTTAAAATATCCATAGGTGCATAAAGTGTAAGATATTTAATATCACTCATTTCATTTTGTCTTTGATCTGTAAAATCAGAAATTGCATCAATCGGAGCATATTCTTGCGCACCTGAATAATATGTGATTTTTAATTTATATTCTTCTCCATAATTTATAAAATTTACTTTAGAAGTAACCGGAGTAATTCCTGTTGGTAAGATATTACGTGATAATAAAGCATTTAAAAATGTAGATTTCCCTGAAGAAAATTGTCCAGTAATTGCGATTTCCATTGGATATCTTGCACGTCTAATTTGTTTATCTAAAATAGATTTTAATTGCATTGATGGTAAAAATTTAGATTCAAGAAGTTTATCACTAATTTTTTTTATCTCTCCAACTAATCCTTCTTCATAAAGTGTTTCTTGTTCAGTAAATTTATCATTGTATTCTTTTACAAAACTACTTAAAATACTCATGATTTAAGTCCTTTGTTGATTAATTCAAGTTTTTTAATTTTTTTATGAATATTAATTGTCATTTCATCCTTATTTACTTCATTTTCTTCAAATGTTGCAATTCTATCTTGAAGTGACTTTTCATCTTTTTTTAGTTTATGTTCAAAAACTTTTAGAGGTTCAGCAATTTCTTTAAAGAAATTTTCTATTAATATTTGAGAGACTGAATTTGCTTTTTCTTTTATATTATTTTCAATAGGATTAAATTCGTCTTTTATATAAATTTCAATATTTCTATCAAGTTCAGGAAGTTTATTTGCCTTACTTTTTGATACTTCATTTACAATTTTTGAAATTAATACTTCATTTGATGAAGTTAAAAAACCTGCTTTAAAATCATCTTGAAAAAATCCTCTAGCATCAAAGTTGTCATTTTTATGACCAATTACAAATCCTAAGTCTTGATATTTTTGTTCACAAATCTCACCAATACTTTGAGATTTTTTAATGAATTTATATCTATAATCTCTGATAATATCAATTATTCCATCTTTTATTGCTGTTTCTACTATAGTTTTTATTCTTGCGTTTTCTGGTTTCTTTTTTGTTTTTTCAAAAGAGTATTTTACATCAGAGAAAACTCTTTGCTTAATTATATTTTTTAAGTCAATAAGTTCTGTACTTAAAAAAGTTTCTAATGTTTGAATATAGTTTTTTGCATCATTTTTATATATATTAATATCTTCATTCATAGCTTTGAAGATTTTTTCATTTGCATCTTTTTTCTTATTAAAATCTGCTAAATCAGCTTCTAACTCATCTTTTGATTTTGATAATAAAATTAATTCATAGTTAAAAGATTTTAACTCTTTTTCAATAGTTTTTACTAATTGAGTTTTTGCACCTTTAATAATCAAGTCAGATTTTGAAGAATCAATTCCAAAAAGTGTTTCATCAAGATATTCTTCAATTTCTAAGATACCTGTGTCTTCTAAATTATATCCAGCGTCTATTGCTTCTTTACTTTTTCCAGTTCGGTGAAGTAAAGCCATTTTTCCAGAAATTGGAATAAATTTAATACTATTTAGAATGTAATCTAGTTTACTATCTTTGTTTTGTGCTTTTAATTGTCTTTGGATTGAAGATTTTGTATAGTTAATTACTTCTTCTAATTGCTCTTTTGAAACTGTATCTGCTCTTGTAATTACAACAAGTAGTTTTGTAATATTTTGATAAAGTAGGGCATCAATTATAAACTCAACATCTTTAAGTGTTGCACTTTGAGATACATTCATTAAGTGAAGCATTAAGTCACATTGTGCTAGATATTCTTTTGTAATTTCTTCTCTTTGTATAACTGGATCATCTAATCCTGGTGTATCAACTATTTCTATACCATCACTTAAAAAATTTAAATCGGATTTTAATTCTACATATTTTATTAAATTACATTTTTTACCACTTGCTTCTGCTGAGGTATAAGCTGCAAGATTGTTTATATCAACATTTTCACTATGAGATTCTTCTTTTATTAAAGTTGTTAACTCCTCACCAAAAATATTTTTTGTTTCATTTACAAACTCTTTTATAGAATCAATTTCATTTGCCGTGTTTTCAATTCTATTCCATTCATCTTTATTCCAATAAAAAACATTTGCTTCTGGTTTTCCATGTTTCACAATTGTTAAATTTGCTGTCTCAGGAACAACTGCACTACCAAGTATCTCTTGTCCCATTAAGGCATTTAACATGGTAGATTTACCAGCATTCATAACACCTGTAATTCCTATAGAGAACTTTTGATTATCTAAATAGTTTGATGTTTGTATTAGTTCTTCTTTGAAATCTTTTGAATTAAATACATCTCGTAGTTCAAGTATTAAATCATCTAATTCTAATCTTGCTTCTTTAAAGGGTTTTCTGTCTTCAATTATTAGCTCATCTTCAACGTCCATTTCATCATTACAAACTGCTAATTCTTCAGGGTCAAATAATGAAACAAGTTTTTTATAATCAGAGTTTTTAATTATATTTTCTTTTTTTAAATATTCAAAGCTTTCATGCATTTTTTCTATTTGGCAATTTTTAGTATCATTTTCAATTGCATCAATAATACAATATTGAAGTTGATATAGTTCATCTAGATTTTTAACATCTTTATTTGTGATTTTTGTAACAAGTTTTTTAAAACTATTTAAAGTAATAAATTTCTCGTAGTCTTTTCTTGTTGCACAAAGTATAAGTGATGCAATATCAAAAAATTCTTCTTTATCTTTATTTTCTGTTGTTCCATATGTTGTAGTTTGTTCTACATTCATACCATGATATAATAAGAAATAGTCATTAGCTAAGCTCAAAGTATGCCTCCACTATTTGAAGTTTAAAAATTATTTAAATTTTTTTATTAATTTTGTATAGTATATAAATACAAAAAGTTAATCACCCTTCAAAATTTAGGGTAATTAACTTTTTTTACTTTTGTTTATATGAGAGGAGTTTCCTCTCATATAATTATCTTAGAGCTACTAATTTTCTTCTTAAGTAAGCAATTTTATTTTGTAATGGTAAGTGTTTTGGACAATGATCTTCACAAGCAAGTAAAGACATACAACCAAAGATTCCATCGTCATCTCCGATTAATTCATAGAAGTCTTCTGCTGTTCTCTTATCATGAGGATCAACTTCAAATCTTGCAACTCTGTTCATTCCAACAGGTCCAACGAAATTTGGTCTCATTAACATAGTACCACAAGAAGCAACACAAATACCACACTCAATACATCTATCTAATTCAAATGTTTGGTCAGCAATATCTGGATCAACTCTCTCTTCCATTTTTGCAATATCAGTTTCTTCACCATTATCAACAATCCATGATTCAACTCTTTTAGACATTGCATCCATCCATTTACCAGTATTTACTGATAAATCTTTGATTAATTCAAATGCTGGCATAGGAAGAAGTGTTAATTTTCCTTCTGGATAATTAGCAATAAGTGTTCTACACGCAAGTGCTGGTTTACCATTTACTACCATACCACAAGAACCACAGATTCCTGCTCTACATACGAAGTCAAAAGATAAGTCAGGGTCATATTCTTCTCTAATTTTCATTAAAGCAATGAAAAGAGTCATACCTGGAGTCTCTTCTAATTTATAATCCACGTAGTGAGGTTTAGAAACCGCACTTCTTGGATTAAACTTAAGTACTGATATCGTTATTTCTCTACCTTTTTCTACGCTCATTACTTATCTCCTGCTCTTTCATTTTTCTCTTTGTAGTTCATTGGTAAACTAAATGGCATTAATGCATCTTGGATTTCGTGTCTATCTTTTCCTTCTGCTTCCATTTTTTCTTTTAAAGTATCAACTTCTTCTTGTCTCTTAGCTGATAATTCATTTTCTATAATCATACCTTTAGCACCATAACCTCTAAATGCTGGAGGCATTTCCATAGTCATGATATCTAGGTCTTCGTATGTTACAGTTGGTTGAGTATCATCTTCACTTGGCCAAGAAGTAAGTGTTCTATTTAACCAATTTGCATCATCTCTTTTTAGGTAATCTTCTCTATAATGAGCACCTCTAGATTCTGTTCGCTCACGTCCACCTTTAGCAACACAAAGTGCAACTTTAAGCATTCTTGGAACTCTATATGCTTCTTCTAATTCAGGGTTACCAACTCTTTCTTTAGATTTAACATTAATTTGTTTTGTTTTCTTTAACAGTTCTTCTAATTCATCAACAGCTTCAGCTAGTCCAGTACCATCTCTAAAAATACCAACTTTTTGATCCATTAGGTTTTGCATTCTATTTTTGATTCTGAAAATATCTTCAGTACCATTATATGCTAGAATTTCATCAAGATATGCATCTTGTTTATCAAGTGCTTTTTGTACTGTTGCAGTTGGAATTGTTACATCATTTGCTAAACAATAATCAGCAAAATAGTTACCAATAATCATACCAGCAACAACTGTTTCAGAAACTGAGTTTCCTCCAAGTCTGTTAAATCCATGCATATCCCAACAAGCAGCTTCACCACAAGCGAATAATCCACTTAAATTTTGAGATTCACCAGTTGGTTTAGTTCTGATACCACCCATAGAGTAATGTTGCATAGGAAGAACTGGTGCCCATCCTTTTTTACCTTCATCTGCTGGATCAATACCATTAAAGATTTGACAAATTTCTTGAACATCTCTTAAGTTCTTTTCAATATGTTCTCTTCCTAAGATTGATATATCTAACCAAATGTGATCACCATATGGAGAAGGTACACCTTTACCATTTCTAATGTGTTCAATCATTCTTCTAGATACAACGTCTCTTGAAGCAAGCTCTTTTTTCTCTGGCTCATAATCTGGCATAAATCTGTGACCGTCAACATCTCTTAAGATTCCACCATCACCTCTACAACCTTCAGTTAATAAAATACCTGATGGTACAATTGGTGTTGGGTGAAATTGAACTGCTTCCATGTTTCCTAAAGTTGCAACACCAGTTTCAAGTGCAATTGCAGCTCCAATACCTTCACAGATAACAGCATTTGTTGTTTGTTTAAATACTCTTCCATATCCACCAGTTGCAATACAAGTACCTTTTGCAACGTAAGCTTCTAATTCACCAGTAATTAAATCTCTTACAATAGAACCATAACATCTTCCATCTTCATGAATTAGTGATAAAGCTTCTTTTCTATCTCTAATATCTACATCATGTTTTAAAGCTTCATTTGCAACACCAAATAACATAGTATGTCCAGTTGCATCTGCTGTGTAACATGTTCTCCATTTTTTAGTACCACCAAAGTCTCTTGACATAATTAAACCATGTCTATCAGCATCTTCAGTAATAGTTGTTTTCTTAGCATTAATAACTGCTTCTCTTGAACCTTCTCTAACTCTAGTCCAAGGCACACCCCAAGATGCTAATTCTCTAATAGCTTTTGGTGCAGTGTGTACGAACATTCTAGCAACATCTTGATCACATCCCCAGTCAGAACCTTTTACAGTATCTGCAAAGTGTAAATCTTCGTTATCACCATCTGACATTTTAGAGTTACCTAAAGATGCTTGCATACCACCTTGTGCAGCAGCACTATGTGATCTTTTTACAGGAACTAATGATAAAACGATAGTGCTTAAGCCTTTTTTCTGTGCAGCAACTCCAGCTCTTAAACCAGCAAGTCCTCCACCAATAACTAGTGCATCACAATAATTAATTTTCATTACGCAACTCTCCCATCATTAATTTTATATTCTAAATATGCTGTTGGTTGATATCTTTCTCCTACTTTTCCAGCAGCAGCATTATCCATACCGATTTTCATATATGCAGCAAGTGTTGTAAAGCCTAAGATTAAGAAGAACCAAGTTAATGCTTTTTTCCATGTTTTTAGTTTTGCTCTTGCAGCTTTTGGATCATTTCCATCAAACCATCCCCATTTTACAGCTAATCTATAAAGACCTATTGTTCCATGGAATTCAACTGCTAATAATAAAAGAATATATAAAGGCCACATCCATTCAGACCATACTCTATCAGCAGATGCATAAGGACCAATTGCATCAGAGTTTGTCATAATAATGTAAAGGTGAATAGAACCTAAGAAGAACATCGCAAAACCAGTAAATGCTTGGATAAACCAAAGTTTTGTATCTTCATGATCCATATTATCTGCATGTGCTTTCATTACTTGGTATTGTTTAAAATTACCTGGAAGTTTTCTCATTCCCATTGCAGCATGTGTAATAAAAATTACAAAAATTACGAATGCAACGATAGATACTAAAATTGGACTTCCTCCATCGAATATAAAACTAGCTTCTAGAAGTTTTGTAACAGCGTACATAAAATCTTTACTAATTAAAATAGACGATACTAATAACATATGTCCCCACATAAAAAGACCTAAAAATAATCCAGTCGCACTTTGAATATAATCAAGCTTTGCTGGCATTCTACTCTTTTTTCTCTCTACAGTCTTCCCTAAATAACCTTCTATTAGGTCACTCATTTGACATCCTTTCCTGTGAATTTGTTTATGATTTTAATAGCACGAGTATAGCGAAAAAGTGCTTATAAATGGGAGCGGAATTATGTAAAAGTTATGTACAATTGTTGTGCATGATGTACATTTGTAAATTAAAAAAGCCCTATTACTAGGGCTTTTTGAAGTATGCATAAAATATAGAGAATTTTAAAAAATTATGCACATATGTTACTAATCAACTCATCAATTATTTTAGAAATAATGATTGAATTGACATTTGTGTAATATTGATTAAAGTATCAATATTTAATACTGGAATAAAGAATACAATAGCACTACCAATACCACCAAGTACAGTAATTATTGCTAAAAATGCAATCGCGTAAGTAGATATTCTTTTATCATTAAAATCATTAACAACACATTCTTCTTTTGTTGGATAAAAATACATCATAGCAATAAGCTTGAAGTAATAGTAAACTGAAACAAAAGTTGCAATGATTGCTAATACTGCAAGGGCTGCATATCCAGCATTTATTGCTTCAGTAAATACATAGAATTTACCAATAAATCCAATAGTTGAAGGAATTCCTGCAAGTGAGAATAAGAAAATTGTCATCATAGCAGCTAAGAAAGGTCTCTCTTTTGCTAAACCTTTAAAGTCATCATATGTAACTCTTACTTTTGTTTCAGAGATGATATGCGAAATAATACCAAATGAACCAAGAGCAGATAAAAGATATGCAATTAAATAAAATACAGTTGAATAGGCACTATGGATATTTTGTCCTAAAGATATAAATGCTAATAATAAATACCCTGTGTGAACAATCGATGATGCTGCAAGCATTCTTTTTACAATATTTTGTGTAATTGCTAACCAAGTACCAAATACTAAAGTAAATATAGTAATTACATAGATAATTGAATCCCAGAAGTCAATCATTGGTTGTAAATCTTGTAATATTGCTCTTAAGAAAAATGAGAAAATTGCAATTTTAAATGTTGATGCCATATATGCAGTAATAATCATTGGTGCACCACGATAAACATCTAATACCCATGATTGGAATGGAAATGCTGCAACTTTAAATAAGAATGTAAATAAAATTAATGTAAATCCAATATATACAAGTGCTAAATCAGAATTACTATGTGTTGAAACAAATGTTGCAATTTCACTTAAGTTTGTAGTTTGAGTTGCTCCATAAACTAGTACAACCCCTAATAAATAGAAGGCACCAATAAATGATCCTAAAACTAAGTATTTAAATATTGCTTCAATTCTTTTACTATCTTCTGAGTTATAACCAACCATGATATAAACTGCAAATGAAGCAACTTCTAATGCAATATATGCAGTAACTAACTCATTTGCATTTGCTAATAACATCATACCAAACAGTGCAAACATTAAAATTGAGAAGAACTCACCTTTAAAGTATGATCTTGCTTGGAAATAGTGTTCCCCAATAAGTAGTGTTAATAAAGTACCAATAATTAATAAAATATTAAAAAAGTTTGAAAAAGTATCAAATATAACTACATCATTGAATATTGAAGTATATGGTTTTACTGAATATAATTCTCCAAATGGAATAAATGCTAAAATTAAAGCTAACACTAATACAATAGAAGAAACGGTAATATATGTTTTTGTACTGAATTTATCTTCGTACATACTCATAAACATTAAACCAACTGCTGATATTAATATTAATACAGCAGGTAATATATGTATCATTTCACTCATTTTGTTGCTCCGATTTGTAAAATATCATTTAAATAATGAGTAACTGTTGGCTCAAATTTATCTATAAATACATCTGGATAAATACCCATTAAGAATACAAGAAAAACCCAAGGTGCTAATCCAACAATTTCTTTAATTTTTAAGTCTCTAAATTTAAGTGGTTCACCAACTCTATCTTGTAAAATTGCTCTTTGGAACATCCATAACATATATGAAGCACCAATAATAACTGTAAGAGCTGAAATATATCCTAGAGTGTGGTTAAATTCATAAATACCAAAGATAATTAATAATTCAGAAACAAAACCATTTGTTCCTGGTAATCCAACATTTGCAAAAAGCATAATTGCAAAAATTGTAGTAAATATTGGTGCACCTTTAGCAAGTCCACCTAAATCTTTAATAGTTTTATATCCTGTTTCATCATGAATTAAACCAACTAGTAAGAATAAAGCACCAGTTGCAATTGCATGAGCAATAATTAAATATAAAGCTCCATTAATACCAAAGGCATTAAGTGAGAAGATACCTGCTGCTATAAAACTTAAATGCGATGCAGAAGAATAAGCAAACATTCTTTTAATATCATCTTGCATAAGTGCAGCAATACCAAAGTAAATAAGACCAAATAATCCAATAAATACAAACCATGTTGAGAATTCTATATAAATCTCAGGAAAAATTGGAATTAAGAATCTAACTATTGCATATACCCCAAGTTTTGCCATAATAGAAGATAATAAGAAAACAGCACCAGTTGGAGCATTTTTATACGTTTCCATAATCCATGTATGTAATGGGAATATTGGAATCTTAATAGCAAATGCCGAAAGGAATGCTAAAAATAACCACATTTTTTCACTATAAGTTAAGATAGTTATATTAGTTAAGTTATCATATTGGAAAGACCAAATTCCAAACTCATTATGATAAGCAACTCCTAGGTATAAAATAGCTACGAACATTAATAAAGAACCAGCCATTGTATATACAGTTACTTTAATTGTTGTAAAGATTTTTTCACCAAATCCATAGATACCAATCATTAAGAATACAGGTAAAAGCATTACTTCCCAGAAGAAATAGAATAGAATAACATCTAATGCTAATAGTGTTCCTGTAACACCAGTTTGAACAAGAAGCATATTAATCCAATATCCTTTTGTTCTACCTTCCCATAATAATAGATATGCAGTAGGAATTAATATTGCAATCATCATTAAAATAGTTAATGAGAAACCATCAACACCAATATAATAATTAATACCATATGAAGCAATCCATGGTACATTTGTAACAAATTGCATACCTGCACTTGGTTCAAAATCAATGTAAATTTTAAGTACAAGTGCTAATATAACTGTTGTAGTTAAAAATGCAATATTTCTAACTGTCTCTACGTGTTTCGTAGTAATCATTAAACCAAAAGCAATAACTGCTGGTATAAAGATAATAAATGATAAAATATTTGCACTCATCTTATAGTCCTAAAGAAATATATAAATAAACAAATACACAACTCATACCAACTAACATGAAGGTTGCGTAAAATCTTACGTTTGCATTTTGTAATGCTGCAACTTTTTTACCAAAAGTGATAAACTGGTTACAAGTTCCCATAATAAAGCCATCAATAATTTTATCATCTAAAGTTTTATCAATAAAAGTTGAAACTTTTTTAGAAAATTGAACAAATATTCTGTCGTATAATTCATCAACATAGAATTTGTTTCCAATTAGACCGGTCTCTTCTTCTGGTTTAAATACATCAAATTCAGAGTATTTCTTGTATGCAACAAATATACCTGCTGATGCTACGGCTACAGATAAAATCATCAGAATCCATTCTGTTAAATGTGACATATGAATTTTATTTGAATTTAACATTGCTAACCAAGTATCAACCATATGCTCTCCACCTAATACTGTAGGCAGATTTAAATAACCAGCTCCTATTGCTCCCATTGCAAGAATTACAAGTGGAAAAGTAATAGTTTTAGATGTATATACATAATTTTCTAAGTGTTTATTTGGTGCAATAAATAAAATAAAGAACATTCTAAACATATAAAATGCAGTTAAAAATGCAGTGAACATTGCAATAATCCAGATTAGATATTGTCCTTCTTGGAATGCTGCTGCTAAGATTGCATCTTTAGAGAAGAAACCAGAAAGGAATGGAACACCTGAAATTGCTAATACACCAATAAAGAATGTAGCTTTAATAATAGGTAATTGTGCTCTGTGTTGTGCCATTTTAAAAATATTTTGTTCATGATGTAAGGCAATAATCATACCCCCTGCACCCATGAATAGCATCGCTTTAAAGAATGCATGTGTAAATACATGGAATAAACCAGATGAATAAAAACCAAGTCCAACAGCTATAAACATATAACCTAATTGAGACATAGTTGAATATGCAAGAATTTTTTTAATATCTGTTTGTCTTGTTGCAATAACTGCTGCTAATAATGCTGAAAATGCACCAATATATGCAATAAATGTACCAATTTCTTCAATCCCTGAATATAAGAAATGAAATCTTGCGACCATATATACACCGGCTGTTACCATTGTTGCAGCATGAATAAGTGCTGAAATTGGCGTAGGTCCAGCCATTGCATCTGGAAGCCACACATATAATGGAATTTGTGCTGATTTTCCCATCGCTCCTACAAATAGTAAGAAGCCTGATAATAGAAGTAATCCTGTTGAGGCATTAGATATATTTGCTTCAAGTGACGTAAAACTTAAGTTTACTTCTCCTAAAGCAAAGAATAATGTGATAATACCTAAAATGAATCCAAAGTCGCCAACTCTATTTGCAATAAATGCTTTGTTTCCAGCAATTACATTATCTTTATTATTGTAATAAAAAGCAATTAGTAAATAAGAACAAACTCCAACACCTTCCCATCCAATAAATAAAATTACAGGATTATCGGCTAATACTAAAATTAACATAGATGATAAAAATAGGTTAAAGTAAGCAAAGAATTTACCAAATCCATTATCTCCTGTCATATATCCAATTGCATAAATATGAATTAACCATCCTACAAAAGTTACAAACATAGACATGAAAATAGCTAAGTTATCTCCTAAGAATCCCATAGTAATATGTAAACTATCAATACTTAACCAAGTAAAAAGTTCTTGTTTATATGTAATCCCACCTTCTACCATATTTAAAAACAGACTAAGTGTAATTAAAAAAGCAATAAGAGGAGTCCCTGTACCAATAATAGAGAATACTAATTGGGGAACAGGTTTTTTCTTAATATGATAAAAATAAATTCCACCATTTAATATAGCACCTAATAAAGGAGCTAAGATAATCCATACTAACAGTGAAGTATCTATCATGCTTTCTCTCCTTGTGATAATGATGTAAAGATATCCGTATCAAGTGATTTTTTAGATCTGTATAAAAGAATAATTACAGAAAGAAAAATTGCAGCTTCCGCAGCAGCAATTGAAATTACCATAATAGTTATAATCTGTGGATCCATATTAAAATGATATCTTGCAAATGTTACTAAAAATAGATTAACTCCGTTTAACATTAATTCTATTGACATATAAATTACAAAAATATTTCTTCTTGCAATAACTCCTATAACTCCAATAGAAAAAAGAATCATAGAAACAAAAGCATATGATGTTAAACTAATCATGAATTTTCCTTATTTGTTTTTTTTCTTTTTGCTAATACTATTGAACCTACAAGTGCAACTAGCAATAAAATTGAAACAAGTTCAAATGATAAAATCCAGTCATTGTATAATTGAAGTCCAATTGGCTTAATATCTCCAAAATCACCTTCTTTAATATTCATATCTGCATTTGGTAAGTTTGAAACAGCTTTTAATATTACAACATTAAAAGGAATCATTACTAGTGCTCCAATACCAATTAAGAAGTATTTTTTGGGCTCTTTAGGAAGATTTTCTTCTTTAATATTAAGAAACATTAGTAAAAATAAAATCAATGTCATAATCGCACCAGCATATACAATAATTTGAACCATAAAAAGGAAAGTTGCATTTAATAGTGCAAATAGTCCCGCTACTGCTAAAATAGATACTAATAATCCCAGTGCTGAATACATTGGGTTTTTATATACTAACATCATAATTCCACCCATTATTGCTAAAAAACTAAGGGCAATAAAAATTAAATTACTCATTATCAAAATCCTTTGAACGTTCATTTGCCATTAAGTGTTTTTTATCTAATACAAAATCTTCTCTTTTACTAGCTGTAAAACTAAAGATACCAGTATCCATTCTAATTGCATCACATGGACAAGCTTCTACACAATATCCACAAAATACACACTCAAGTAAATCAATTTTGAACTCTTTAGGTCTTTTTTCTGCTACTTCATCAAATCTTTCTTCAGCTTCAATAAAAATACATTGAGCTGGACAAGCTGTTGCACACATATAGCACGCAACACATTTTTCACTTTCATCTTCCCATTTAGTTAGACGATGAACTCCCCTATATCTATCTGTAATATCATCAGGTTGAACTTCTGGATATTGCATAGTTTTTAGTTTTGATACATCACCTAAATTTTCTTTGAAGTGAGTGAAAGTTGTTTTCATTCCTCCAAAAATTGCTGGGATATATAATCTATCTTTTAACGACTTTCCATGTCTTGGTACAATTTTAATTCCCATATTAACTTCCTGTTGCTACAACGAATATAGCAGTAATTACGATATTTAAAATAGATAATGGAATTAATACTTTCCAACCTAACATTTGTAATTGGTCATATCTAAATCTTAGTAATGTCCATCTAATCCAAATGAATACTAAACTCATCATAAAGAATTTTGCAATAAATGTTCCAATTTGAATAATTGCTACAGCTATGTTAGTTCCATTTTCTCCAAGTCCAGCAACTAAGATCAAAACCATTCCAATCATTAATATTGCAGTGATTCCTAAAAATCCTTTTACAAGAATGTTCTTTTCTCTTTGTCTTTTATCATTTGCATCTAACCAATCGTAGTTTTTATTCATCCATTTAGTTAAAAAATATGCTTTTATTGGTAGTAAAACTAATAAAACAATTGCAACGATATTCATGTTATCTTTTAACATTACCGTATCAATCCATGGTAAGTTATAACCACCAAAGAATAGTGTTACAATAATTGCAGAGGAAGCTGACATTGCCGCATATTCACCTACTTGGAATAAACCAAATCTCATAGCTGAGTATTCAGTGTGATAACCTGCAACAATTTCTGATTCACCTTCAGCAATATCAAATGGAGTTCTATTTGTTTCAGCAAAAGCAGTAACAATAAAAATTAATGCAGCTAATGGTTGCATAAAAATTCCCCATGCTGGAATAAATCCAAAAATAACTCCACTTTGTGCATGTACCATATCACCTAAATGAATTGAACCATAAGTTAGTAATATTGAAATAATTGATAGTGCCATAGCAGCCTCATATGAAATAACTTGAGCTGATGCTCTAATTCCACCTAGTAAACCATATTTATTTTCAGATGAATAACCACCTAAAATAATACCAAATACTGAAAGACCAGCAAATGCTAAAAACCACATAATTCCAAGTGTTGTAGGAATAGCTTGCATCATTTGACTCTGTCCGTCAATAACAAGATCATCAGCAAATGGAATAACCGCAAATGTTAAAAATGATGCAATAAAAACAATTGCTGGTGCAATTGTATATAGAAATTTATATTTAATATGTGAAGGAGTAAAGTCCTCTTTAAAAACAAGTTTTAACATATCTGCAATTGCTTGAATTAAACCACCAAGTCTAATCCCACCAATATCACATCTGTTTGGCCCAGTTCTATCTTGGATAAAACCTGCGACTCTTCTTTCCCACCAAACCATAATTGGAGTAGTTCCAACAGCTAGGATTTTGGCAAGAAGTATATTTACAATAATAATTACTATTGAAGCTGTATTCATAGATTACCTTTATCTACCATAGTTTTAATGTGTTCTATAATTGAAGTAATAGATTCCATAGGTCTATTTTTCTTCATTTTTGAAATTACTTTTTGTTTTGTTCCTCCAAAGTTTATATATGTTCCACTTTTTTCATAAAACGATGCAGTTGGAATTGCAACATCAGATTTATTAATAGTTTCACATTTATGAGAGAAACAGCTTATTACTTTTTTATTTTCTAATAAATTTAAGTTGTTATCAAAATAATTATTGTTTAAAATAACTACTAATGATGCTTTATCAACAAATGCATTGAAATCTTTTTCATCTTCACTTATATCTAATTCTTTAAATGCAGCTCTATTTGCACTTCTATCATTTTTCTTTAAATAGTCATCACCAAAAGATTCATCAATATGTTGTGGTGAATATCCTGTTATATTAGCATTTAATACTTTTGCTAAATTTTTTGTATTTTGCATCTCTTCTAGAGAAAGACCTGGGTCTAATACAAATAAAATGTTTTTTTCTTCAGTTAATAGTTTAAATGTTTTTGTAACTGTGTTATCAAAAACAGTTTCCGTTGAATTTATTAAAGGCGTAACAAATCTATTTTCACCTTCATTTTTGTATGACAATCTTCCCTCATCACACATAAACCATCCATTAACTTCTTTATTTGCTCTTGGCTTAAATCTAAAGATTTGATCATCTTTATATTTTTCTTTTCTATGGTCTACTGTAATATTACATCCTCTTGAACAACCATTACAAATTGCATCAAAAGTTTCTAAAAACCATACTCTTTGTTTAAATCTAAAATCTTGAGATGTAAGTGCTCCAACTGGACATAAATCTACAACGTTCATCGCATATGGATTACTTAATGGACGTCCTGGGAAAATACCAATTGTAGAGTGGTCAGCTCTATTAATAACACCTAACTCATTTGTTCCTGTAATATCTGAACAAAATCTTACACATCTTGTACAAAGAACACATCTTTCTTGGTCAAGCATAACATTGCTTCCAAGTTCGATTCTTTTTCTTGCAGTAACTTTATCATCAACTTCTACTCTAGAATCATAAAAACCTGATTCCATATAGTAATCTTGCAGTTTACATTCACCTGCTTGATCACATGTAGGACAGTCAATAGGATGATTAATAAGTTCCAGTTCTAAAATATCTCTTCTAACTTTTTCGATATTTTCACCTACTGTTCTTACAATCATTCCTTCTTTAATAGGAGTATCACACGCAATTTGTGGTCTTTTTTGACCTTCGATTTCAACCATACACATTCTACAGTTTCCATCTTTTCCTAATGCTTGGTGATAGCAAAAATGAGGAATGTGTACTTCTCTGTCCAGAAGGGCATCTATTAATAGACTACCCTTTTCTGCCTCAGTTTCATTCCCATTTATTGATAGTTTAACAAGTTCACTCATATTGTGTCATCTCCTTTTTTTGACCGCTTTATTTTTTATTTACCTGTATATAATTGTCTAGGTCTTGCAATTTTTGCAGTTGGATCTTGTTTTAACTCAGACCATTGAGTAATCCATCCTACTGTTCTACCTATAACAAAGATTGGTGTAAACATCTCTACTGGAATTTTAAGAGCTGTTAAAATAACACCTGAATAGAAGTCAATATTTGGGTATAAACCTCTATCTTTAAAATAATCATCACTTAATGCTGCTTTTTCAACTGCTGCTGCTACATCTAATAATTGAGAATCAAGATTTAATTCTTCTCTTAATTTATCTTGTAAACCTTTTAATGACTCAGCTCTTGGATCTCTGTTTTTATAAACTCTATGTCCAAATCCCATAAGTCTAAATGGGTCATTTCTATCTTTAGCTTTCGCAATATAAGTTGGTACGTTTTTAACATCACCAATTAATTTTAATTGATCCATTACTTTTTCATTAGCTCCACCATGAGCAGAACCCCATAATGCAGCAATACCAGATGCAATTGATACATATGGATGTGCTTCAGTTGAACCAACAGCTCTAACTGTTGTAGTAGAAGCATTTTGTTCATGATCAGCATGTAAAGTAAAGATAGCATCTAACGCATCAACTTCTACTTGTTTGATTTCATCATTTAATCCATCTCCAAGATTTTTCATCTTACCACCTGGATAAGCTCTCATCATGTATAAGAAGTTTTCAGTGAAGTATCTATCTACATCTGGATAAATCATTGGAACACCAATTGAGTTTCTATAAGCCATCGCCGCAATTGTTGGCATTTTTGCAACAATTCTTCTTCTCATTTCTTTAAATTGGTCTTCGTCTTCTAAGTTTAAGTGCTCTTTGTAAAATGTTGATAATGCCATAACTGCCGCACCAAGTGTTGCCATTGGATGTGCATGGTCAGGAAATGCATCAAAAATTCTAATTAAACCTTCATGTACAAAAGATCTATGTCTAATCTCTAAATCAAAACCTTTTGACTCTTCAGGATTTGGTAATCTACCTCTCATTAATAAATAACAAACATCTAAGTAAGAGTGTTTACCTGCTAAATCCGCAATATCAATACCTCTGTATCTAAGTTCAGAGTTTTCTCCATCAATAAATGTGATTTTAGAATCACAAGAAGCAGTAGAAGTATAACCAGGGTCGTAAGTAAACATACCTGAATCTTTGTAGAAAGATCTGATATCTACAACATCAGGACCTCTTGTTCCACTAATAATATCGTACTCATACGATTTACCATCTCTGTTATCTGTTAACGTAAAAGTATTTTTCGCCATATTTTCTCCTTTTTTAAATTAGTTTTTGAATTGTGCTTCAAATTCATGTCTGTACTTTTGTACAATACTCTTGATGATATCTTTCACAGCCGGCGCGAATACACAAACAGTTTTACCATTCATTGTTTCACAAACATCAAGAATTGTCTCTAAGTCAGCAGTTGAACCATCTCCATTTAAAACTTTTTCGATAATTTTATCAATCCACCCTGTACCTTCTCTACAAGGTGTACATTGTCCACAAGACTCGTGGTGATAAAACTCAATTAAGTTTTTAGCAACATCAACCATAGAAACACCTTCTGGAATGATCATCATTCCTCCTGTTCCTAGTGTTGAACCAATATCCCACATAGATTCGTAATCTAAGTAAGCCTTCTCAACTTCTTCGGCGGTTAAAATAGGGCATGATGCACCACCAGGGATTACAGCTTTTAGCTTTAATCCATCTTTCATACCCCCTCCGATTTCATTGATAACATCAATCATCTTGTTTCCGTAAGGCATTTCATAAACACCTGGGTTCTTAACAGGACCACTCATCGCAAAAAGCATAGTTCCTGGAGCTTTTTCGGTTCCATATTTTGTATATGATTCATAACCATTTTGTACGATATTTGGAACAGATGCAATTGTTTCAACATTGTTTACAGTTGCTGGCATATCATAGAACCACTCACACTCTTTACCATGAGGCTTAAGTCTTGGGTGTCCTCTTTTACCTTCGATTGATTCAATAAGTGCTGATTTTTCACCACAAATATATGCTCCACCACCTCTATGTACAGTGATGTCAATTGGATAATCATATTTACCCATTACTTTTTTACCAATGATTCCAGCTTCATAAGCTTCATCAATAGCATTGTTTAATTGGTCAATAAAAAATTTATACTCACCTCTAATGTATATGAATGACTCATGTGCACCTATTGCATAACATGAACAGATGATACCTTCGATTAAAAGATGTGGGTCATATTGGAAAATTTGTCTATCTTTAAAAGTTCCAGGTTCTGATTCATCTCCATTACAGATTAAATATCTAGGTCTTTCATCAATTGGAGGCATAAGTTTCCATTTTGGTCCACAAGCAGCACCACCACCACCTTTTCCTCGTAACCCACTTTTACAAACTTCTTCTGTAACATCTTCTGGTTTCATAGTAAAAAGTTTATCAATCGATTCATATGCACCATGTTTTAATGCAACTTCTAATTTATGAGAATCTGGGATGTCAAATTTTTTACTTACAATTTTTACAATATCAGCAGCCATTATTTACATCCTTCTATGATATTTTTTAATTTATCTACAGTTAGATTTTCATGATATGTATGATTTAATGCAATCATTGGAGCACCACCACAAGCACCTTGACATTCAACTTCACTTAAATGAAATCTTCCATCTTCACTTGTTTGTCCAGGTTCTATACCAATAGTTTCTTTTATGAATTTTTTAAGCTCTGGTGCTCCCATAAGCATACAAGATAGAGTTTTACAAAGCTCAATATGATATGTTCCAATTGGTTTTAAGTTGAACATTGTATAAAATGTTGCAAATTCATATACTTCAATTGGTGTTTTATTTAATTTATCTGCAACAAAAATCATTGCATCTGGGCTTACCCATCCTTCTTGTTCTTGGACTAACCATAATGCAGGAAGCATCATCGCATCAATTTTTGGATATTTTTTTGCGATTCTTTGGAACTCTTGTTCTTTTTCTTCAGTATATTTAAATTTACTCATTATCTATCAAACTCCCCTGCAATAAAGTTCATACTTGCCATTGTTACAACAGCATCTGCTAACATATTACCTTCTACAATTCTTGCATACGCACCTAATGAATAATAACAAGGTGGTCTACATTTAACTTTATATGGTGTTCCACTTCCATCACTAGTTATGTGGAATCCTAACTCTCCATTTCCACCTTCAGTTGCAGAATAAAATTCACCTTTAGGAACTTTAATTCCTTCAAATGTAAGTTTAAATTGATTCATTAACCCTTCAATATTTCCATAAACATCATTTTTAGATGGTAAGAAAATTGCTGGATGTTGAACGTTAATTTCACCATCTGGCATCTCTTTCATTGCTTGTCTTATGATTTTCATAGATTGTCTCATTTCTTCAAATCTGCACATGATTCTGTCATAAACATCACCATGTGATCCAACAACTACATCAAAATCAAAATTTTCATATCCATAATAAGGTGCATCTTTTCTTAAGTCAAAAGGAACACCTGCTGCTCTTAAGTTAACACCTGTAATACCAGCATCAAGGGCAAAATCAGCTTTTATAACACCAACATCCTGTGTTCTATCATGGAATATTCTATTATGCTCAACTAAAGACAATGAGTCTTCAATAGCTTTTTCAACATCTTTTAAAACATCTTCTAAATCTTCTTCAAAACCATCATATAAATCAAATTCTAATCCACCAACTCTTGTATAACTATTAGTAAGTCTAGCCCCTGTCAATTTTGAGAATAAATCATATGCTTTATCTCTTGGTGCAAAAATATACCAGAAGTTAGTAAGTCCACCTAAGTCAACCATATTTGCTGCATTACAAACAATATGATCAGTAAGTCTGCTTAATTCACCTATAACAATTCTAATCATTTTAGCTCTAGGAGTTATATCAACATCTAACATATCTTCTACTGCTTTACAATAACCAATATTATTTAACATTGCAGAACAATAATTTAATCTATCAGTATAAGGAATGATTTGAGAGTAAGAGTGATTTTCACATGATTTTTCAAAACCTCTATGTAAGTAACCAATTTCAGTAACACAAGCTGTAATTGTTTCACCTTCCATTGCTACGAAGTTTCTAATTGTACCATGAGAAGCAGGGTGTGAAGGTCCAACGTTTAACATCATTAAATCTTCTAAATCAGTCTCTTTATAACCTTTTGATTTTAATAAAGGGATCATTTCATCCATTAAATCTTCAGTTTCTGTACAAATTTGACCTTTTGTAATTTCATAATCTTTTCTTAAAGGATGACCTACAAATTGGTGGTGATTAAGAACTCTTTTTAAATTTGGATGTCCTTTAAATCTTACACCATATTGATCAAATACTTCTCTTTCTGCCCAATCAGCAGCAAAGAAAAGATCAGTAATAGAGTCTACTTCTAAAGTATTATCGTCTACATAAGTTTTGATTGTTAAATGTTTTTTAAAGTTGCTTGTTCTTAAAATATAAATTACTGCAAACCTAGATGGTGTGATATCTGGATATTCTGAAAAGTCAATTGCTGTAACATCTAATAATAAGGTATAATCTTCTTCATTTTTTAGTCTTGATATTGTTGATTTTATTTCACTTGCATCAATTAGCATATCAGCTTTAAGCATCTAGAATCCCCTTGAAGTTTGTAGCTCTTTCTTTAATAATTGACTCATCGAAAGATTTTTCTTGAATTCTCATAATTGCATCTAAAACAGCTTCAGGTCTTGGTGGACAACCTGCTACATATTCATCTACTGGAATTACTTCATCAATTCCTTGTAGGGTTGTGTAGTTATCATAAAAACCTCCAGAAGAAGCACATGCACCCATAGAAATAACCCATTTAGGTTCACACATTTGATCCCAAATTTTCTTTAGAACAGGAGCTTGTTTATATGAAATTGTTCCTGCTACAATAAGTAAGTCTGCTTGCCTTGGAGAAAATCTTACAACTTCTGCTCCAAATCTAGAAATATCATATTTTGCTGCTGCAACTGACATAAATTCAATACCACAACATGCAGTACCAAATGCCATTGGCCACATAGAGTATGATCTAGCCCAGTTAATTGCTTGGTCAAGTTTTGTAGTGACTATTGAGTCACCTAAATTAGCTTCTGCGCCTAATCCCATGATAATGCCTTTTTCTTATACATATAAATTAGTCCTGCAAAAAGAAGTCCAATAAAGATAAACATTTTAACAAGACCTGCGTATCCTAGGTCCAAAATATTAACAGCCCAAGGAAACATAAAAATAATTTCTACATCAAATAATAAGAAACCAATAGCTACTAAGTAGAACTTAACAGAGAATCTTATATTAGTGTTTCCAATTGGATTGGTTACACCACTTTCGTATACAGTGTTTTTTAATTTGTCGTCAGTATTATTTGGCCCAAGATATTTAGTAAGTAAGAATACTCCTACTAAAATAAATGCAATTGAAACAAAAATTACAGACGAAAGAATTAGATGTGTTGACATAATCTATCCCATATATTTAATTGTTTTGATGATTATACAACAGTTTGAGTTATGAAATGGTCATATGTGATATTAAAGTGACACATTATTTTTAAGTTGAGAAGAATTGTAATACTCTTCTTTTTTGTTTTTAAAAATGTGTAACAATTTTACACAATGCATTTTCTAAATCAGCTTTTGGCAAAGCAGAATTTAGTCTGAAAAATCCCTTGCCTTCGGGGCCAAACGATGTACCATCATTCAGTGCAACTTTAGATTCTTTTAGTAACTTTTGTTTGACTTTTGCATGTGAAATAGAATAATTTTTAAAGCTAAACCAAAGTAAATATGTTGATTCTGGCTCTAAAAAAATAATTTTTGAATTATTATTTTTTAAATATTCTTTAGTAAAATTTATATTTAAGTTTAAATATCCTAATAATTCTTCTAGCCATTCTTCACCAAATTCATATGCTGCTTCTAACGCTGTAAATCCAAAAACATTTATTGAATGTAGTTCTCTTTTTTTTACAATATTTTCATATTTTTCTAATATTTCTTTATTTTCACAAATTGCATATGCGCAATTTAATCCTGCAATATTAAATGTTTTTCCAGGAGAGTTTAGTGTTAATGTAATATTTGAAATCTCTTTTGATATAGATGCAAGAGGAGTAAATTTTTTAAATACAATATCTGCATGAATTTCATCAGAAATAATTGTAATATTGTTTTCAATACATATTTGCGCAAGTTTTTCTAATTCATCTTTATTCCAAACTCTTCCAACTGGATTGTGAGGAGAACATAAAGTTAAGATTTTTGTTTTTGGAGTAATTTTTGATTTTAAATCTTCAAAATCCATTGTGTAGTAGCCATCTTTTTCTTTTAATGGATTTGTAACTAGAACTCTTTTATTTTCTTTTATACTTTTAAATAATGGAAAATATACTGGTGTTTGTACAATAATTTCATCACCTTCATTACTAAGTGCTTCAATAGCGGCAGAGTATGCAGGAACAACACCATTTACAAATGAAATCCAATCAGTTTTTATTTCCCAATCATGCCTTTTTTTCATCCATTCTTGTACTAACGAATAAGTTTTTTTTGTTGCTTTTGCATAACCGTAGATTCCATGTTGAGCTCTTTTTATTATTGCATTATTTATTACTTCTGGTGTTTTAAAATCCATATCGGCAACCCATAAAGGCTGTAAGTCTTCTTCTCCAAAATAAATATCTAAAGCATCATATTTCACACAGTTTGTATTTTTTCTATTAATAGTTTCATCAAAGTTATACATATTATTACTCTTCATTATAAAAATTGTTATATGATATTTAAATTAATATTGCAAAAATATAAAATAAGATAGAATATCAAATATTTTAAGCATAATAAAAATTTGGGATAGATAATGAAAGAAGCTATAGAACTATTAAAAAAACATGATTTACTAAGAGTTATTGATAATGAATTAGATATTTATTTAGAAATACCTCATATAGCCTATGTTGAAGTTAAAAAAGAAGATTCAAAAGCAATTTTATTTACAAATGTTGTAGATAAGAAAACTGGTAAGAAATTTAAAGAACCAGTTTTGATGAATGTATTTTGTAATGAAAAAGCAGTAAAGCTATTTATTGGTGATGGTGATAAAATTGGAGCTGAGATAGAAAGCCTTCTTAAAATGAAACCGCCAACAACTTTAAGTGAAAAGCTTTCAACTTTTGGGAAACTCTTTAGTTTAAAAAATACAATTCCTAAAAAATTAAAAGGAAAAGGTGAATGTCAACAAGTTATTAAATTAGGAAAAGATGCAAAGCTTTCTGACTTGCCTGTGTTAACTACTTGGGAACAAGATGGTGGACCTTTTATTACTATGGGGCAAGTTTATACAACTTCACTTAATGGTGAGATGAAAAATTTAGGTATGTATAGACTTCAGGTTTATGATGATCATACTCTTGGAATGCATTGGCAAATTCATAAAGATTCAAATCACTTTTTCCATGAATATAAAAAAGCTGGTAAAAAAATGCCAGTATCAATTGGTATTGGTGGAGACCCCATGTATATTTGGTGTGGACAAGCTCCTTTACCAATAGGTATTTTTGAACTTATGTTGTATGGTTTTGTTAAAAATAAAAACGCTCAACTGGTAAAATCTATTACAAATGATATTTATGTTCCAAAAGATAATGACTATATTATTGAAGGTTTTGTTGACCCTAGTAAATTAAGAATTGAAGGTCCTTTCGGTGATCATACTGGTTATTATACTCTTGAAGAAGAGTATCCATTTATGGAAGTAAGTGCAATTACTACAAAAGAAGATCCAGTTTACTTAGCAACAGTTGTGGGTAAACCACCTTTAGAAGATAAATATATGGGACATGCAACAGAAAGAATTTTCTTACCACTACTAAAAACAACTGCTCCTGATTTAATAGATTATTATATGCCAGAAAATGGAGTTTTTCATAATCTAATTTTAGCAAAAATAAAAACTCTTTATCCTGGACATGCACAACAGATGATGCATGCCTTTTGGGGAGTAGGGCAAATGTCCTTTGTAAAACATGCAATTTTTGTAAATGAAGATGCACCAGATTTAACCGAGCATGAGGCAGTTACAGAATATATATTAAATAGAATAGATATAGACGATTTAATGATCACAAGAGGTGTTGTTGATGCGCTTGATCATTCATCTCCTAAATTTGCTGTTGGTGGAAAGCTTGGTCTTGATTGTACAGGTGATGAGATTGCTGAAGTAGGTATAAACTTATTATCTGATGCTGAATTATTATCTAAAATGCAAACTATTACTTCTGAAGTAAAAGATTTAAAACAATACTTTACGAATACAAAAAATCCAGTTACAGTTATCACTGTAGATAAAACTAGAAGCCAAAAAGATTTATTTGAGGATTTAAAACCTCTATATGAAAATATAAAAATATTAATCATTGTAGATGCAGCAAATCAAAATGATGTTGAGAATACATATATGTTAGTTTGGAGAGTTGTTAATAATATAGACTCAAATAGAGATATTTATATAAATTCTAATACTCTTTGTTTAGATGGTACAAATAAAAATAGTTTTGATAACTTTGAAAGAAGATGGCCTGATGATGTTGATTGTACAAAAGAGGTTCTTCAAAGTCTTAGAGATAGAAATATTTTAGATGTAAGTGATGAACTTATAAAACAGTATCAACTATAATTGTAAAAGTAGTATTTTATACTACTTTTACATTGTTTTTCCCATTTCTTTTTACATAATACATTGCATCATCTGCTCTAGTTAATAAGGAGTCTCCTGAATCAGTCTCTTCGAACTGAGAAACTCCAAAACTACAAGTAACTTCTTTCTCGATATTAAAATCAGTTGCAGAAATTTTTTCTTTTAGTATATGAGCAACATTTGTTGCTTTAATTTTATTAGTTTCAGGTAAGATAATTACAAATTCTTCTCCACCCCATCTTCCAAAAAAGTCTGTGGAACGTATATTATTTTTTACTACTGTACTAAGTTTGATTAGAACTTCATCGCCAATTGCATGACCTAGTTGGTCATTTATTAGTTTAAAATCATCGATGTCAAAGAAAATTATTGATAATTCTCTTTGATATCTTTTTACTCTAATTAATTCTCTATTATATAAAGATTCTATTTTTCTTCTATTATAGACATTTGTTAATGCATCTACATTTGCAACTTTATGTAGCTTTTCTTCTATTATTTTACGCTTTTTTACTTCTTTATTTAATTTCCTATTACTTATTATTACAATAATTATAATTATTAACAAAGGAACAACTATTTTATAAAGCCATGAATAATCTATTGTTGTTTGATATATAACTGAATAATATTTATTTTTTATTTTATATTTTTCTTCATCTTTAATTGTATATATTGCTTTATTTAAAATATTTTTTAAAATTTCATTTTCATTATTTAGAAGAAGTTTCATTTTAAATTTTTCATCAAAGGTACCAGAAATTTTCATATTTGTTAAGCTTTTTTGAGTTATAGCATAAGACAAACTAGGTAGTTTGCCAATCAATCCAAAAACTTTTTTCTGAGAAGTTAGTTTTAAGCCTTCTTCAAAATCATCAACTTCTACATAATTAATATTTGGGTATTTATTTTTAAATAGGCTATATAAAGTTGAATATTTTGAAATTGCAATTCTTTTATTGTCTAATTCACTTATATCAGAAATAAATGGCTTATTTATTAAAGTGGCTAATCCAATTTTTATATTTGTTATAGACTTAGTAGTAGTGGTATTTTTAGTATAATCATTACTAGAATAGGCAAATTTTATATAATTAACATTATTTTTTATCTCTTTAACTGCTTCATAGCTTTCTTCAATGATATTAATATTCTTTTTTATATTTAGTTTCTTTGTAATTATATTCCAATAATCTAATTCTATACCACTAATTATCTTATCATTTTTTATTGTGAATGGAGGAAAATTAGAGTTACTTAAAAGTGTGATAGGATTATCTTTTAAATAGTCTTTTTCTTCTTTACTTAGAGCTATTTTGTTTACGTCATAAATTAAATCATCTAACCTAAAATTTATTGCATCTTTTTTTAATCCTAATAATAAATATAATCTTTTTATTTCTTCTATTTTTTCAAGATCTATTTTTCCTAATAATCCCTTGTCATATTGAGCTAGCTTTTTTAGAGCGTAACCTTCATAAATTAAAGAGTCTAAAGATTTTTTTTGAGTATTAAATTTTTCAAAAATTAATTTTGAAGTTTCTTCTATGTTATTAAAAGCATATTCCCAACCTTTTAGTGTTGCTTTATAAATACCTTTTACTCGTGATGGATGATTATTTAATTCATCTTTTGATGTAAATAGCAATCCTCCATAAAAATCAAATCCATAATCACTTGGATTATGTATTGTAAAATCTATATTTTTTTTACTTAGGATATATGGTTCATTAGAAATATAACAACCCATTGCATCTGTTGTTCCATTTATTAAATCTTCTAATTTAAAAGAGTGAGGCTGAAAATTTATATCTTTAAGTTTTAAACCTTGAGATATAATCATAGAGTTAATACTCGCAGTAGATCTTGCATCAGGAGTTAACATCACTTTTTTATTTTTTAAATCAGTAGGCTTATTAATATTTGAGTTTTTAAGTGAAATTAATACCATAGGTGATTCTTGATAAATAGCAGATAATAATACAACTTGCTTACCTTCTAATCTATCAATTATTAATGATGATTTTCCTATTGCATATTCGCTTTTAAAATTTAAAACATCGTCTAATAAATTCACATTGAAGTTAAATTCTTTTATATTTACATCTAAACCTTCATCTTCGAAATAGCCTTTCTCTTTTGCTATGTAATAACCTGCAAATTGAAATTGATGAAGCCAATCTAATTGAATAGAAACTTTTTCTAGATTTTTTGCTGTAATATTTGACATTAATAAAATAAGAATAATTAACAGTTTAGATAAATTCATTCAGCAAGTATATCTTAAGTTTTATAAAATTATTTAAGTTTTTTAATATAAAATTAAAAAACTTAACATCGCTTATTTAATGGTATTTCTATAGGTTATTCTAAATAATTTATAAAGTTATTAGAGATAAAAAATACAATTTAATTGTAATATTGCTATAATAACTTTTTTAAAATTTAAAGGTGTTTTTATGAGTGTTATATTTGAAGCTAGAATAAAAAATAGAGGAGAAGGTCCTCACGATTGGTTTATTGAATTGACAGATACTGTAGATAATAGAGTAGAAGTTTGTAATAATTTAGAAGAGTTTTCTGAGAAGATTGAAAAATTAGGTGCAGACTATGGGGGACAAATCGATGAAGTTAAGTGGTTTCAAGATGAAACTATTACTTCAGAACAATATTCGGAAATTAATGCAGGAATGAGGAAGTTTGAAGAGGAATTAAATAATGATTCTAATGATAGATAATTATGACTCCTTTACTTATAATATTGTTCAATATTGTTTAGAATTAGGAGCTGATTTAAAAGTTATTAGAAATGATGAATTAACTGTAGAAGAAATTGAAAAGTTAAATCCTGAGAAGATTATAATTTCTCCTGGTCCAGCAACTCCTGATGATGCAGGAATTTGTTTAGATGTTATTAAACATTTTGCAGATAAAAAACCAATATTTGGTATCTGTTTAGGTCATCAAAGTATCGCGCAGGTATTTGGGGGTGAAGTAATTCGTGCAAAAAATATGATGCATGGAAAAACTTCAAAAATTAAAATTACGAATGATACAACTCTATTTAATGAATTGCCAAAAGAGTTTACTCAAACAAGATATCATTCTTTAACGGTTAAAAAGGAGAACTTACCAAGTTGTATTGTTCCCACTTCAGTAAGTATGGATGATAATGAGATAATGTCTTTAGAAATAAAAGATAAAGATATTTACGGTGTTCAATTTCATCCTGAATCTATCATGAGTGAGCATGGGTTTAAAATTATTGATAATTTTTTAAAGTTATGAAACTAACAGATAATATATATAAATATTTATTTCCTAGTATACTATTTATAGTATTATCTATTTTACTATACACAGCAAATAATCTTAGTATTTCTTATAAAGAAGCACTTAATGTGTTTGTGAATAATTCATTATTAACGATTCTTACAAATAGTTCAATATATATTTTTGGTCAAAATGATATTGCTTTAAGACTGCCATTTATAATATTTTATACTCTATCAGTAATTTTAATGTATAAAATTACTGAAGATTTTTTTAAAAAAGAGAGTGATAGATTAATATCCATAAGTATATTTATGGTTTTACCTGGACTTTTAAGTGCCTCTATTTTAGTAAATAGTGCTATAGTAGTTACCTTTTTTACTTTATTATATATATACTATTATAAAAGTGTTAAAAAACATTCTTACATATTACTCGTTTTATTTTTGTTTATAGATAATTCTTTTGCAATTTTCTTTTTATCTTTGTTCTTTTATTCATTAAATAAAAAGGATAATAAACTATTAGTTATATCTTTAGTTCTTTTTGGTCTATCAATGGGAATCTATGGATTTGATACAGGAGGTAAACCAAGAGGATTTTTAGTTGATACTTTTGCTATATACGCTTCAATTTTTTCTCCTTTATTATTCATATACTTTTTTTACTCTATATATAGGAGTGGAATAAAAAATGATAGAACAATAGTTTGGTACATATCTACTACATCATTAATATTTTCTCTTTTATTTTCTTTTAGACAACGTATTTATATTGAGGACTATGCGCCTTTTGTAGTTATATTCTTACCTTATATGGTAAAAATATTTTTTCATACAGTTCGAGTTCGGCTTCCACAATTTAGATATAGACATAATAACATTGCTATATTGGTCATTTTTGTTTTATTTGTAAATGTTCTTCTTACAATTGTAAATAAACCTTTATATTTAATATTAGAAAATCCAAAAAAACATTTTGCTTATAAATATAATTTGGTGAAAGAATTATCTGTTGAATTAAAAATGAATAATATCAATGAAGTAAACAGTGAAGATGAAAAATTAATATTAAGATTAAAGTTTTATGGAATTGATGAAGGTAATAAATATTACATTAGTACAAAAGAACAGTATTTTTATGATTTAAAATTACCAATATCCTATTATGGAAAAATAATACAAACAGCTTACATTATAAAAAACTAATGAAAAAAGCCTTTTTTCTTATTGAATTAATATTTGTAATTTTAATATTAACAATAATAGGAAGCTACATAAACATTAAAATCCAAAACAACAAACTCAATGACGCGACAAATAGACTACTACTTTATTTGAAAGAAACAAGATATCAAGCTTTAATAGATAATAAATATGAATCAAATGATAATTTATGGCACAAAAGTAGATGGACATTGAAGTTTTTTAGATGTAATAAAGATATTGGAGGCATATATTACTCTATATATAGTGATATTAATCAAACTGGCCATCCAAATTTTAATGAAACATTAAAAGATCCATTAACAAATAAAAGAATTTATTCAACAAATAGATGTGAAGATAAAGAAAACAGAAGTAAATATGTATTGCTAACAAAAGAGTATGAGATAAAAGAGATAAAGATAAGCTGTAATAGAAGAAAAAGTATAGGACAAATATCATTTGGAAATGAAGGGAAAGTATATTCAAGATTAAGTGCATATGAAAATGAATATAAAGAGTATGAAATAGAAAATAGGTGTAAAATCAAGTTAATCTCGGAAAACAAGGACTTTAAAGAGATAATAATAGAAGCAAATAATGGATTTACATATATAAATAAATAGTAAAAGCAAAAGAAATTAAGAATTTAAGCCAGTACTAAGAAAAAACCCTTGACAAGAGAGAAAAAATCTATTATAATTCCCGTCCAAAAACAGAGGAACGACATCAAAAGTGATTGATGAAGAGCCGATGGGATTGATGTTCTTTAACAACTTAAGGTTTGTAAGAGTAATCTTTATAAACCGAATATGAGATACTATTTAACTACTTATAATATGTAAGTAGTAAATAAAACATATTGATAAATTATTAACAAGAATATGGTAAAACATATCCTTGTCTATTAAGCTCTAGTCTATTAAAAGATTAGAAACTTTTGAGTGATGATTTTGTAGAAATACAAAAATTGTCAGTTTCAAACAATTCATTTATGGAGAGTTTGATCCTGGCTCAGAGTGAACGCTGGCGGCGTGCTTAACACATGCAAGTCGAACGAGAACGGACTATAGCTTGCTATAGTTGTCAGCTAAGTGGCGCACGGGTGAGTAATATATAGTTAATCTGCCCTAGAGAAGGGGATAACGTTTGGAAACGAACGCTAATACCCTATATGCCTTTAAAACATAAGTTTGCAAGGGAAATATTTATAGCTCTAGGATGAGACTGTACGGTATCAGCTAGTTGGTGAGGTAATGGCTCACCAAGGCAATGACACCTAACTGGTTTGAGAGGATGATCAGTCACACTGGAACTGAGACACGGTCCAGACTCCTACGGGAGGCAGCAGTGGGGAATATTGCACAATGGAGGAAACTCTGATGCAGCAACGCCGCGTGGAGGATGACACTTTTCGGAGCGTAAACTCCTTTTATATAGGAAGATAATGACGGTACTATATGAATAAGCACCGGCTAACTCCGTGCCAGCAGCCGCGGTAATACGGAGGGTGCAAGCGTTACTCGGAATCACTGGGCGTAAAGAGCGTGTAGGCGGGTTAATAAGTCAGATGTGAAAGCCAATGGCTCAACCATTGAACTGCATTTGAAACTGTTAATCTAGAATATGGGAGAGGTAGATGGAATTTCTGGTGTAGGGGTAAAATCCGTAGAGATCAGAAGGAATACCGATTGCGAAGGCGATCTACTGGAACATTATTGACGCTGAGACGCGAAAGCGTGGGGAGCAAACAGGATTAGATACCCTGGTAGTCCACGCCCTAAACGATGTACACTAGTTGTTGCTATGCTAGACATAGCAGTAATGCAGTTAACACATTAAGTGTACCGCCTGGGGAGTACGGTCGCAAGATTAAAACTCAAAGGAATAGACGGGGACCCGCACAAGCGGTGGAGCATGTGGTTTAATTCGACGATACGCGAAGAACCTTACCTGGACTTGACATAGTAAGAACTTTCTAGAGATAGATTGGTGTCTGCTTGCAGAAACTTATATACAGGTGCTGCACGGCTGTCGTCAGCTCGTGTCGTGAGATGTTGGGTTAAGTCCCGCAACGAGCGCAACCCACGTCATTAGTTGCTAACACTTCGGGTGAGAACTCTAATGAGACTGCCTGGGCAACCAGGAGGAAGGTGTGGACGACGTCAAGTCATCATGGCCCTTACGTCCAGGGCTACACACGTGCTACAATGGGGCATACAAAGAGCAGCAATACCGCGAGGTGGAGCAAATCTCAAAAATGCCTCCCAGTTCGGATAGCACTCTGCAACTCGAGTGCTTGAAGTTGGAATCGCTAGTAATCGTAGATCAGCAATGCTACGGTGAATACGTTCCCGGGTCTTGTACTCACCGCCCGTCACACCATGGGAGTTGAACTCATTCGAAGCGGGGATGCTAAAGTAGCTACCCTCCACAGTGGATTCAGCGACTGGGGTGAAGTCGTAACAAGGTAACCGTAGGAGAACCTGCGGTTGGATCACCTCCTTTCAGAGAAGAGAGTAACTATTCGTTTAGTTACTCCAAAGCTAACAAAGTTAGCAAATAATTTAAATAGTAAGTTCATGTTCGGTTTATAAAGATTATTTAAAAAATAGGTGAAAAATGGGCCTATAGCTCAGCTGGCTAGAGCGCTCGACTGATAATCGTGAGGTCCCAGGTTCAAGTCCTGGTAGGCCCACCATGATTTAGATAATCTTATATGAAAGATTAATTCGTGGGGATATAGCTCAGCTGGGAGAGCGCCTGCCTTGCACGCAGGAGGTCAGCGGTTCGATCCCGCTTATCTCCACCATCTAAAAACAAATCAAAGAAAAGAACAAATAAAAAATCAAATATAAGTACTAAAGAAATAGTATTTATATTTGGTTTTCGAATCAAAATGTTATTTAAAAATTTATTGTTAAAGTCTTTAATTTTTTCGTAAAATTATTTTTCGTATGAAAATAATTTACAAAACAAAAAAATTTTATATCATATTAATGTTTAAAACGAAAGTTTTAAATAAAAGTATAGATAGACACAACTATGTTATTGAATCTTTGTATTTAATAAGATAGTAGCCAAGGAATAATTATTCAAAAACAAGGTTAAATACAGAGATGTATTTATTCTCAAAGGTAGGATAACGAGAGTTATCTTATTAAAATAAGCTATTAAGGGCTAATGGTGGATGCCTAGACTGTAAGAGGCGATGAAGGACGTACTAGACTGCGATAAGTCTTGGGGAGCTGTCAAGAAGCTTTGATCCAGGAATTTCCGAATGGGACAACCCAGCATATAGCGATATATGTTACCCGCAAGGGGGCGAACTCGGTGAAGTGAAACATCTCAGTAACCGAAGGAAGAGAAATCAAATGAGATTCCGTTAGTAGCGGCGAGCGAACGCGGATTAGGACAAACCCTATGCTTGCATAGGGGGTTGTAGGACCAAGATATGAGACTAGAGAAAATAGATGAATTACCTGGAAAGGTAAAGCATAGAAGGTGATACTCCTGTAATCGAAATTTTCAATAGCTCTATTGGTATCCTGAGTAGGACGGAACACGTGATATTTTGTCTGAATCTAGGGGGACCACCCTCTAATCCTAAATACTACTTACAGATCGATAGTGAACAAGTACCGTGAGGGAAAGGTGAAAAGTACCCCAGTGAGGGGAGTGAAATAGAACCTGAAACCATTAGCTTACAATCATTCGGAGCCCTATGATTTATCAGGGTGACGGACTGCCTTTTGCATAATGAGCCTGCGAGTTGTGGTGTCTGGCAAGGTTAAGCCAAGTGCGAAGCCGTAGCGAAAGCGAGTCTTAATAGGGCGAATTAGTCAGATGCTGCAGACCCGAAACGAAGTGATCTATCCATGAGCAGGTTGAAGCTGGTGTAAGAACTAGTGGAGGACCGAACCGGTGTGCGTTGAAAAGTGCTCGGATGACTTGTGGATAGGGGTGAAAGGCCAATCAAACTTCGTGATAGCTGGTTCTCTCCGAAATATATTTAGGTATAGCCTTATGTAGTAACATATAGGGGTAGAGCACTGAATGGGCTAGGGCTGCTTACCGCGGTACCAAACCCTATCAAACTTCGAATACTATATGCGTAATCATAGGAGTCAGGCGTAGGGTGATAAAATCCTATGTCGAGAGGGGAACAACCCAGACTAACAGCTAAGGTCCCTAAGTTACATCTAAGTGGAAAACGATGTGGAGTTACTGTGACAACCAGGAGGTTGGCTTAGAAGCAGCCATCCTTTAAAGAAAGCGTAACAGCTCACTGGTCTAGTGATTCTGCGCGGAAAATATAACGGGGCTAAGATGTACACCGAAGCTTTAGACTCAATTTATTGAGTGGTAGGAGAGCGTTCTATTCAGCGTTGAAGATGTACCGGTAAGGAGCGTTGGAGCGGATAGAAGTGAGCATGCAGGCATGAGTAGCGAGAAAAGAGGTGAGAATCCTCTTCGCCGAAAACCCAAGGTTTCCTACGCGATGCTCGTCATCGTAGGGTTAGTCGGGTCCTAAGTCGAGTCCGAAAGGGGTAGACGATGGCAAATTGATTAATATTTCAATACCAACAAATAAGCGCGATGTGGGGACGCATAGAGTTAATCGAGCTCACTGATGGAATAGTGGGTCGAAGGACGTAGGTCGTATCTTAGGCAAATCCGGGATACACGAGACCGAGATCTTACAGGCTATTGACACTCTTCGGAGGAGATTTAGAATCGATGATACTGTCGTGCCAAGAAAAGCCACTAAGTTTATTATTTGTTGCCCGTACCGTAAACCGACACAGGTGGGTGGGATGAGTATTCTAAGGCGCGTGGAAGAACCCTGGTTAAGGAACTCTGCAAACTAGCACCGTATCTTCGGTATAAGGTGTGCCTACTTCTGTATAGAGATTTACTCTCAAAAGCGGACGAGGTTGCAACAAAGAGTCCCTCCCGACTGTTTACCAAAAACACAGCACTTTGCTAACACGTAAGTGGATGTATAAGGTGTGACGCCTGCCCGGTGCTCGAAGGTTAACTGATGATGTTAGATTTATCGAAGCATTTGATTGAAGCCCGAGTAAACGGCGGCCGTAACTATAACGGTCCTAAGGTAGCGAAATTCCTTGTCGGTTAAATACCGACCTGCATGAATGGCGTAACGAGATGGGAGCTGTCTCAACCAGGGATCCAGTGAAATTGTAGTGGAGGTGAAAATTCCTCCTACCCGCGGAAAGACGGAAAGACCCCGTGCACCTTTACTACAGCTTGACACTGTAGCTTGGATATTCTTGTGCAGGATAGGTGGGAGGCTTTGAAACGTAAACGCTAGTGGACGTGGAGCCATCCTTGAGATACCACCCTTGAATATTTGAGTTACTAACTACGTAGAGTTATCCTCTACTAGGACAATGTCTGGTGGGTAGTTTGACTGGGGCGGTCGCCTCCTAAAAAGTAACGGAGGCTTACAAAGGTTAGTTCATGGCGGATGGAAATCGCCAGTTGAGTATAATGGCATAAACTAGCTTGACTGTGAGACATACAAGTCGAACAGAGACGAAAGTCGGTCATAGTGATCCGGTGGTTCTGTGTGGAAGGGCCATCGCTCAAAGGATAAAAGGTACGCCGGGGATAACAGGCTGATCTCCCCCAAGAGCTCACATCGACGGGGAGGTTTGGCACCTCGATGTCGGCTCATCGCATCCTGGGGCTGAAGCAGGTCCCAAGGGTATGGCTGTTCGCCATTTAAAGCGGTACGCGAGCTGGGTTCAGAACGTCGTGAGACAGTTCGGTCCCTATCTTCCGTGGGCGTAGGAAAGTTGAAGAGATTTGTCCCTAGTACGAGAGGACCGGGATGAACGTACCACTAGTGTACCAATTGTTCTGCCAAGAGCATCGTTGGGTAGCTACGTACGGATGAGATAAGCGCTGAAAGCATCTAAGCACGAAGCCAACTCTAAGATGAACTTTCCCTGAAGATCCCAGCAAGACTAGCTGGTTGATAGGCTAGATGTGTAAGCGTTGTAAGACGTTTAGCTGACTAGTACTAATAGATCGTTTGGCTTATTTTTATTACTTGGTTTACTATCTTATTAAGTACACCATTCAAAACATATTGTGAAAGACTTTAACATATATTTAACTCAATCAATGAGTTGAGTACAAAGCAAACTTTTTTAAGTTTGTTTGATACTCAATTTTGCTGGTGGTTATAGCGAGATGGAAATACCCAGTCCCATTCCGAACCTGGAAGTCAAGCATCTCTGCGCTGATAATACTGCAGGTTTCACTTGTGGAAACGTAAGCCGCTGCCAGCTTTGAGTATTGTTTCTCAAAAAGATTATATCTTTTTAAGGCACAGTTTTTAAACTTAGCTTTTATCTTTATTCAGTTTTACTGGATTAGGATAAGAGCTTTTTTTTTAGCTATATTTTTTAGAATATTATCCATATACTTTTTTTATTATTTTTATTTATGGAGTTTTTATTCTATTTCTATTCTTTATTTTAGGATTATTTCTTCTTATTTGCTTGCATAGCTCCAATGGTAGAGCAATTCCATGGTAAGGAAGAGGTTATCGGTTCAACTCCGATTGTGAGCTCCATCT